>SEDW01001309.1 GCA_004193325.1 Pseudomonadota bacterium
GATCCCTGGGGCAATCCTTCCATCGGCCCCCAGACCGTTGGCATCCCCGAATTCACAGCCATAGGCACATCGGTCGGCATCAATCTCTCACAGGCCCTGCAAAAGCGCATGAGCATCGAGCGAGCCATGGAGCTTTCGCAGAACGAAGCCAAACAGATCATGCGATCGAGTCGCTGCATCGAGAGCGCGAGCAAGGATCTCCCAGGCTGTTTGCGAGACAAAGCCACGACATCTCCCAGCCCGGTCAATCGCTAGGAAAGTCCGGTTTTAATCTCGCTCTTATGCTGTACACTCTATGCTTTGGTCTTCTTTGCATGGAGAATCCTCATGAGCCGCTTGCTTTGCACCCTATTCCTCTTCACGCTCGTTGCGCCCACGCTCAAGGCGGCCGAGACTCTGAAGGGTGATCATGTAAAGATTTCCTGGATCGCGCCCTCTCACTTCACGGGAGATGTGGAGACGGTCGGAATTCGATTCGAGATCGAAGATCATTGGCACATTTACTGGAAAAATCCTGGTGACTCAGGAACCGCTCCCAAATTTCAATTCACTTCCGCTTCGGTTGACGTGGGCGTTACCGCGTGGCCTACCCCTAAACGTTTCCCCATCAGCGGCATGACCAACATCGGTTACGAAAAGGATGTGGTTTTCCCTTTCCTGCTCACGCCCAAGACTGGGATCAAAGACGTCGAAATCAAAGCGGATCTCGAATGGCTCGTCTGCAAAGAGGAGTGTCTACCGGGATCGGGTGTTTTAACTCTTAAGCGTCCCATCGACAAGAAGCCTGCAAAGTGGGCCAACGCTGAACTCCTCGATCGCGCGCTCCAGCGAAGCCCACAGACAGCGGCCAGCAGCGCTTGGACAATTGAGAAAGCTGAGCGCATCGGCGAAGAGCTTGTGCTGACTCTGACATCGAATAAAGGTGCAGCCCTCTCATCAGTTCAGGTGTTTCCTGTTGAGATGGAATTTTTAGCCCCGGCTGAACCTAAAATATCTGATGATGGCAAAAGTCTGCGCTTCGCTGTCCAAGGTGAAAAACCGAATCCTGCATCGATCTCATTCGTCG
>SEDW01001310.1 GCA_004193325.1 Pseudomonadota bacterium
GAGCATGAGCTCGAACACAGACGTCTTGGGCGGAGCCGGAGCGCAAGGAAGAGTGCGATCCGCGATATGGTTGGCAATCTCTCACACGAACTGAATAATCCGCTGGCCATCGTTCATGGCTCCATTATTCAGTACCGCAATGAACTGCTGAAAGGGTCAATGTCCCCTGAGCGTGAAGAATTTTTCCGAAAGAGCATTCAAGAATCTTATGCCCGGATCGAAAAGGTGTCCGCATCGTTGAGAGGCTTCGGTAGCGATGGCGCCGATGAATTTCAAGATGTAAAATTTTTCGACCTCTATGCTCAGGCGCAGTCTAATATCGATCAGAAGGCCAAGGATTACGGCTTCACCATTCGCAGCCTTTCCCTGGCGCACGGTGATGGACTGCGATGCAGACCTCAGCAGATCATCTTCGTCCTCACGTCTATCCTCGATAACCTCTGCGAATCACTTTTAGAGGCCAAGAGAACTTGTGATATCCGGGTTGAGGTCACGTCCTCTCTTGAGGTTCTCAACATTCAAATCTGCAACAGCGGGCTGCCCCAGAGCGCAGAGCTCTCGTTCCTGCCTTGGGTGCAGGACCGGGACGAAGCCAATTGTCTGCGCCTCGATGCTTGCCAGAAAATCATCATCGAGCATGGCGGCTGCCTCGGCGTCTCGCGAGAGCCTAAGGGCACGCTCTATTGGTTTCATTTGCCGAGATTGCCAGGAATCGAGGGTGAAACATGACGACGCGGTCTTACTTAAATCTCGGAGCTGGATTCGGCTCTAGGCTCCTTAGCAGCTTTCTGCCTCCAGCGGATCGCAAAGCGATCACCCGGTCACGCTCCTTAATCGCGGTGGGAAGTGTGCTGGCCGCGACGCTCTTTGAGATCTGTAACGTCCTCTCGTTCGTCTTTGTTCCGCCGCGAGCCGTTATCCTATGGTCGAATCTTGCTCTTCTTATCGTGTCGCTCCTTAGTCTCGTGGCCTTTCGGCGAGGAGTTGAGCCAGGCAAGGTCGTGCCGTTTTTCGTGAGCAGCTATATCGTTGTTCTCGCCTATGTCTCTTCGAAATGTCAGGGATT
>SEDW01000268.1 GCA_004193325.1 Pseudomonadota bacterium
CCAAGCTATGGCAATGGCCTGGCACCCAAGAGCTGGGCTACGAATGCTGAGGAAGCCTTTAAACGCGCGATTGCTTCTTTGCCTGCCAAGGGCAAGGTTGAGCCGGATCTCGATCAGGTTGCCTATATTGGGCATTCCATTGGCGGCATGTTAGCGCTTCATCTTGCCCAGAAGGAATCGGCCGCGACAAATCCCGCGATCCCCGTACCGAAGCTTCTCATTGCGATGGAATCGGCTGGCATTCCAAGTCCTGCCTACCAATACATATCGATTGATGATCTGAGCCGTATCCCCAGCACAACCCGCCTGATGCTGATCATGGCTCAAGAGACTTATGAAAATCGTCAGAAGGATAAAGATCTCTGCGAGACCGGAGGCAAAGAACCGAGCCGCAAATGTGATGGCTTCGTGACGAGCCGCATGGCCTTCACAAAGACGACACAGATTCCGGAGGACCGCAAAACTGCGATTCTTATCCCGAGTGATATTCGTGGAGAAAAGGGTCTTCGTTCCGAGCACAATGGTGTGCAGGGCGAATGTGGTTCGGGGAAACCGCTTGATGCGATCGATGTCTGGGGTTATTGGCGAAACACCGTGGCGGCTCTCGATCAAACTTTCCTCAAAGCCGATTCGAAAGAGGAAAAGCTAGGAGCAGGGCCACGGACCAGCGCGAAGTGGAGCGATGGTCAGGCGGCAAAATCAGAAATCTCTTTGGATAACTGTTTTGCCAAGGGTGACTGCCCGACCATCTAAGGATTGACGAGGACGCTTAGTTCTTAAAGCGTCCTGTTTTGATTGCACGGATAGTATCGTTGGCTCCGCCGATTAAGACACCATCGACAAAAACCTGTGGAAAGGTTGGCCATCCGCTCCAGAGTTTGATCGCCAGGCGGTGTTTCCATTTAGAGAGGTAACTTCCACATTCGATATATTTGAACGTCACGCCTTCCTCAGTCAGCGCTTTTTTCGCCTTTTTCACGAATGGATTCTGAGCCATTCCAATAACAACGACCTTTTCGCTCGCGACTGTGGAACTCACTTCATGAATCAACTGTGAGTGGTAGCCAGCCATGGCTTTGAGAGCGTCGGAGGAAACCAGCTCGTTCGACAGTAGCGGTCTATTCATAATCTTCTGCCTCTATATCAATGGTGGTCGTGGTCTTCACCAGCCTTGATTTCGTCATAGTATGATTCGTAGGTAAAGTCGATGCATTTCCCTCCGCCGCCGTAGGCAACGTGTGGACAATGCGTCTCGGGACGGAGCGGAGTCAGAAGAGTATGAATCTGACGGCAGGTAAAGGTATTGCTGTTTGCCCGATCATAGCTCCCGTATTCCAGCGAGCTCATAAACTTCACACAGTTTAAAAAAGGAGATTTCCCGAGCATGAAGAAGCCGGGAGGAAAATCTTCCTTGGCATCAAAATAAGTCGTGCAGGTGCCGCCTTCGACCTGAGATTGAGTGATAGGATCGATATGCCCGACGGTGAGGAAAGCGCAGACGCCAGCAATGGTTGCCGCTTGATTGAGCTTACCAGGAACATCGTAAGCTGCACCGAGATTGGGGATGATTAAATCAAAACTGATTATTTTGTTCTGGCGGTTGAAGACAAATGTTCCAACCTCACTTAAGGTGTTTTTTCTCTTCGTTGGCAGATCCAACTTGGAGCAATCCGCGACATCGTTTTTGCAGAATGAAAGATCAACTGCTACGGCCACCGAATCACCGTCGCCCAACAAACTTTTAATGGTCGTTTCGAAGACGTGATTTTGAGGGTTTGCCGCGAGAGCATAGAAATATTCAACGACCCCCGAAAAATCTGTAAATTTTCCAACCGGTGTGACTCGACCTTTGACTCCAGTGATCTCAAAGAGATGGGCTGCATTTGCAGAGTCTTTTAGGACTTCGATGGGGCCAGGAAAAACAAGTTCTGCATAGAGGGTGGAAATTTGTTGCTTCCGAAATGCCAGGACATCAGCGTTCTTCGTTTTGCAGGCGAGGGCAGCGTCCGAGGAGCAGGTAGATTCTTCGGGACCTACCGCCATTGCCAGAGGCGAATGACTGAGCAGGCTCGCAGCGATAAATACGGCTTTCAGGAAAGTCATAACTTTCATCAGATGGCTCCAGTGTCTGGGAAAATTCTTTGTCATTCTATTGGATTGAACAGGAGTCTTATTAACAATGCCGTCGTGAAAGCACAATGCAGTTGAAGGAATTGCTAAGCAACGCTCCTGGCCAATGACGTCCGCAACCTGCCTTTCAGGCTTTACCGGAAAAAAACATCGTTTCTTCTGAGGGCAACATTTCTCGAAGATTCATTCCCAGTTAACCTCACGCTGCTAGCTTCTTTCTCTATAGAACGCCTCTAGGAGACCCTATGATAATCAAACTCTTCCTAACCCTTAACCTCGGTTTTATGACCTCAACTCTGCTAGCTGCGGAGACCGCTCCAGAACTTCCTAGAGTCGACCACATCATAATTGTCGAATTTGAAAACATCGACTACAGCAAAGCCATGGCACAACCCACTTTTAAAAAGATCGCAGCGGAAGGTGCCAACCTGTCCAATTTCTACGCAGAAACGCACCCATCACAGCCCAACTATCTTGCGATGATTTCGGGATCGATGTGGGGCGTGACAAGCGACAAAAATGTAGACATCGATGGACGGCATATTGGTGATTTATTAGAAGAGGCAGGAAAAACCTGGAAGGTTTATGCTGACGATTATCCAGGAAATTGTTTTCTTGGACCGAAGTTCGGAAAGTATGTTCGCAAACATGTACCCTTTCTGAGCTTCAAAAATATTCAGGAGAACCCTGAACGTTGCGCGTCCATCGTTGAGGGCGGAGAACTCAGTAAAGATCTCCTCGACGACGAGCTTCCCACCTACTCGCTCTATATCCCAAATTTATCTGATGATGGCCATGACACTGGAGTTGCCTACGCTGATAACTGGTTGAAGACTGTTTTTATGCCCAAACTCATAAGCAATCTTCCAGAACATACGCTGGTCGTATTCACTTTTGATGAAAGTTCTCGAACAGGTGGCAACCACATCTACACAGCATTCTATGGCGATGTGGTTAAAGCCGGATCTGTTTATGCAAGCCGCACCGATCACTACGGTTTCTTACGAACAGTTGAAGCGCTTCTGGGCCTGCCAACTCTAGGCAAAGAAGATGAGAAGGCTCATATCATTAGTGGCATTTGGCAATAAGCCTTCTCCTCATCGTCCAAGCTAAATCTCGCGCGTCCAGGTAAATTTATAGAGATGGCCATCTAAACTAAAATTACCAAAAGCGGACTTGTAAATGTGTTCCCGTGCTATGGAAAGCCTCACTGTCGAGAGCAGCGAAGGCAATGGAACTTCTCCCCCAAACTGATACTGGTAAGCGAAGGATGTCGACTGAGATTTGGTGGTGGTCTTATCTGTGGTCTCGTCCTCAATAGCGACATCAAGCAGCATAAGCTTAGCGCCAAATCCCACGTAGAAGTTAAACCAGCCAGGGATATTTGAAAGCACTTGGATTACATCGCCGCCTAGCTCAAAGAGCCTCATATTCGACTCCAGGGCATTTAAACGGCTCCGATACTCCCTGTGGGCAAGTCGAGCCTCGAGCTTACTGCCACTCTCAAAGCTCTTTCCATAGCCAACTCCGAGCGCATAGGTGTTGCTCTTATAGATACTCTTGACAATGCCTTCCTCCGGCTCGACGAAAGCGGCCTCGACCAGCGCATAAGGTGTTGCTTTAAGCTCTGCCGCTACGAAGAAACTAGTTGCCGCTAAGATCCACCGAAAATTCATCTTTCGTCCTTCCCAAGATATCGATCGCGTAAAATTTCAATTCAGAATCCATTTCAAACATTTGCATGTAGTGGAAAAAAGACGCTTGCCCCCCGCCAGTGAAAAGCGGCGAACCACCACCACCGGTGATCAGGTAATTCAGTCCATCTTTAACGATATGACTGTAGGTATGTTCGTGCCCTGCGACGACGAGATTCACCTTGTGCTCGAGAAAGAGTGCATGGAGTTCATCATTATCGATCAAAGGCTCATCTTTATGTTGATTTTGTGGATATAGGGGTCGATGGATCATGACGACACGATATTTACTGGCTTTACTCGCATCACTGTTCAACTGCTCATTCAGCCAGGCTCTTTGATCTGGCCCAAGGCGATTGCCGCCAGCACTTTGATCTTCGGAATTTAAGAATATGCAGTAACAGTTGCCAATTTTTTTAGCGTAATACCCTTTATCACCGACATCATGGGGAGCTTTTGATCGAGAGCAATATTGTGACAGGAAAGGGCAGACGCTATAAAAATGATTCCAAGGGGAATGCGAATCATAGGAACCTCTTTGCAAGATTTTACGGCATGCTAACACCGCCGCTAGTCAAAGTAAACGGAGGATGAACAATTCGTACTATCACTCATCTGCCATCAGAGGAGCATCAGAATTGAGCCACTCGCTATAAGAATTCCCCCCAAAACGATCTTCCATGTCAGAGTCTCACCTAGAAATAAAAAGGCGAAAACAATGACCAGGACCACACTCAGTTTATCAACCGGGGCGACTCGAGAAGCTGGACCCAGTTGCAGCGCTCGATAATAACAGATCCAGGACAGCCCTGTTGCCAAGCCCGACAAGATAAGGAAAGACAGACTACGGGTGGAAAGCGACTCCGGGCTTTGCCATTCCTTCCTGATCGTTACGATGAACGCCAGGACAGCGATGATCACGAGAGTTCTTATAAATGTCGCCAGATCAGAATTCATCTCGTTGACGCCCACTTTGCCGAAGACAGCTGTGAGGGCTGCGAAGAATGCGGATGCCAATGCGTAGGTTCGCCAATCACTCAACATAGGTATTTCCTATTGCCTTGGATGAAGATGAACAAAAAATTCATCTTGAGTTCATCTCTCTCATCTATCCTTGGCCTCAGCAGAGGTCTGCTTAATTATTATCATTGGTATCAGATGCTTACCGACAATCAACAATCTAGCACAGGGCCGTGCTTCATGAAAATGCTTTAGGATATCGAATGGCTTCTTTTAAATCGCTGGCTATAAAACTTCCGCTCTTTCTTTTCCTATGTGTTAGCTACAATAGACCTGCATTGGCTGAACAAATCATCGGATTATCATCGGTCGACATTCCAGAGTATTTGACTCAAAGGTCGCTCGGCCTCCGTTACGAAAACATCCACAAATTCGAGAGTCTCCGCATCCTTGACCAAAGGAGCTTGGAAATCAGCATTTTTCCATCCCTCGAAATTGATAGAGCCAAGGTCCTAAGCGAGCAGAAAAAAAGAAATGATCACTCCCAAGTTTCCCACTACCTTTCCATAGTCGACATTTCACCGACCCTGGAAAAATGCTTATACTCGTTCGCCTGCCTGGGACTGGCTCCCCTAAGCGCTCAGCTTTATGTCGAAGATAACCATATCAGACCCTACTTTTCACCAGCGGTTTCCCTGCGCTTCCAGTATATTGACGAAAATGATCGCCGCTGGGATTTGAAGTTTCAGACGAAGCTCTATTTCGATCAGAACTTTAACGAGATGATCTCTCACGAGGTAAATATGATCAGTATTGGCCGAAGTCTCTGACGCAAACCGCCAGCAGTCAATTGAAACGGAATATCCATGAGAATTCTTATAATTGAAGATCAAAACCTCATTGGCAAAGCTTTGAAAAAAGGTTTGGTTGAGGAGGGTTATGCAGTCGATTGGGTGACGAACCTGGTTGATGGCCTCCACTTATGCCGCGAAATTGAATACGATACGATGGTTCTGGATATCATGCTGCCCGATGGGTCTGGCTTGGATCTCCTCAAAGAATTGCGTACGGCGAACCTGCAGACCCCGGTGATTATACTCTCGGCCAAAGACACGCTTGCCGATAAATCCCTTGGCTTTCGTATGGGCACAGACGACTACATGACCAAACCTTTTGCGTTTGAAGAAGTCCTGCTTCGCATTGCAGCGCTCATAAGAAGAAAATATCAGGTCTATGGCCAATCCATGTCAGTCGGAGATCTAGAGCTTGATCTGAGTGCCCGTGTAGCTCGAGTAGGCGATAAGGTCTTGAGACTCACGTCAAAAGAATTTTCCATACTTGAGCTTTTTGTTTTGAAAAGGACTAAAATTCTTTCCAGGGCCAAGATTGCCGAACACATCTATTCAGACTCAGCTGAACAGGAAAGTAATGTGATCGACGTGTTCATCAATAAGTTACGCCGAAAATTAGAAACCGCAGGTCTGCCACCACTTATTGAAACCATCAGGGGCGAGGGCTACACGATCCGATGAGACATATCAGCTTGAGCAGGAAAATTCTTCTGGCGACGGCACTCATATTAGCTTTCGTTTTTGCGGCCTCGCTTACTGTCTTCTACGTGGGACAACGAAACCTAACCATTAAGGAAATGGATCGCCTGCTCGAGAGTGAATCGGTGACTATCTCGACTTTGGTGAACATCAGTCGAAACGGTGACCTCGATTTTGAATTCTCGAAACAATTTCTACCGCAGTACGAAAATTTGAAATTCACAAGTTTCTTTCGCTTCTACCACTTCAAGGAAGGGCGTTTTATTCAGCAAAGTCCGAGCGCTCCGGACATTCGTTGCAACCTTTCAGAGCCCTATCACTTCGAAGAAAAGAATGGAATTCGCTTTCGCGTCTATTCCTACAAATTCACGCCCATGGCAGAAATAAATCAGACCATTCCTGAAGGCATGGTCCCCCCCGAATTATGTCTCGTCCTGGGCACCGACGAAGCTCCGTATCATCAGCTCGTGAGCAACACGCTTTATGCAACCATACCTGTCTTGACCGCCATTTTCATATTTTCACTCTTCATTCTTTCGACACTTATAAAGTCATTAACTGCGGACCTGACCTCTCTCGCCCGTGCACTGTCCAGAACGGACTTTGGAGCAACTCGATCCTTTCCGAACCTCCCTAAGACCAATACAGTTGAAGTCACGGCTATCGTCAATCAGCTCGAAACCCTCCATCGGCAGGCTGCCCAGGTTTATGAAGACATGCTTTTGTTCCTAGGTCGCGCCACTCACCAACTCAAGACTCCGGCGGCGGCGATTCAGGCAACGTTGGAAGTTCTCGTTAGAAGAGATCGTAGCAAGGAAGAACTCCTCGCGGGGCTCTCAGACCTTGGCATTGGAGTGGCTCAGATGAATCGCCTGACCCATAAACTAATCGCTTCGACTCGCGTGACTTTTGAAACGATGCCTCAGATGCTCGCAATAGATCTTAATGATTTCTTCGAAAATCAGAAGAAGATGTTCAACTATCAGGCCGATCGTAAATCCATTCAATGGAAGATAGAATATCAGCAGGATTCTAAGGTTCTTGGAGACGAGACATTACTCTCTGAGGTCTTCGGCAATCTCATTGAGAATGCTATCCTTTACTCAGATACGGGCGGTCACATTCTCATCCGCTGGTACAGGGTAAATGACATCTTCAAAATTCAGGTTGCTGACCGGGGACCCGGATTTCCCAAAGCAGTCCTCGACAGTCTCTTTTCTCCCTTTGTTCGAGGCGACGAGAGGAAGGTAGCAGGTTCAGGACTGGGTCTGTCGATCGTTAAGAAGGCTGTCGAATCCATGGGAGGCAAAGTCGCCCTTACTGTGAGCAGCAGCGATGGCTCCCTCATCGAGATTATATTGCCATCCGCCTGACCAAGCGTTAAGAAAAGAGCGACTGGATCGACTTAAGATCCAGTTCTTTAATCAGAGATCCTTCGCCATCTAAGATGGACTCAACCATCTCCCGCTTATTCCGCTGCAGAGCCTGGATCTTCTCCTCGACCGTGCCTCTGGCGATGAGCCTATAGGCAAAGACAGTATTCTTCTGATTGATCCGGTGCGCCCGGTCGATCGCCTGCGCCTCGGCCGCGGGATTCCACCAAGGGTCGAGGATAAAGCAGTAATCCGCTGCTGTCAGGTTCAGCCCTACGCCACCGGCCTTGAGACTGATCAAAAAGAAGGGCACCGACGGATCACTCTGAAAACGATTCACTCGTGCTGCCCGGTCCCTCGTCGATCCATCGAGATATTCGAAGGGAATTCCTTCCTGGCTGAACTGCGCTGCCGCAATTTTTAAAAAAGATGTGAACTGCGAAAAGATCAGGGCTTTGTGTCCCGAAGCCCTGATCTCCTGAAGCTTGTCGAATAGGGTTTCAAGTTTGCTACTTGGAACGTGGCTAAATTCTTTGTCGACTAAACCGGAATGGCAAGCCGCCTGGCGCATGCGTAGGAGAGCCTCAATGAGGACAATCGAAGACTTCTTCCAGTTCGCGTCCTGCAGCTGAGGCAAGAGGTTGATCTGGTAGTGCTTACGCAGCTGCTCGTAATGGAGCTTCTGCTCGCCTTCGAGGTCACAGTAGAGAACATCCTCGACCTTGGCCGGCAGATCTTTGAGCACCAGTGCCTTCGTCCGTCTAAGCATAAGCGGGCGAATTGCTGTCACGAGGTTCTTGACGAAGGGATTTTGCGCATCAAATTTCTTGCTGAACACTTCTTTCCAATGTGGACTATCGAGCAGGCCGGGATTTAGAAAGTTCATGAGGGACATGAGTTCCCGCATATGATTTTCAATGGGTGTGCCCGACATCGCCAGACGATGACGACTCTTAATCAAAAGGGTCGCCTTGGCCGCGAGGGAACCCTGGTTTTTGATAATTTGCGATTCATCGAGGACAGCGTAGGCAAAGGATATTTTCGAGATATCCTTGATGTCTTGTCGCAAGAGTCCATACGTGGTGATGACGAGGTCTGGCTGATCCCTCGCGACAGCTGTCCAGTCGCGAGTCGTTCCACTGAGATCCATGATTTTAAGCGAGGGACAAAATTTTTCGGCCTCCGATGCCCAGTTACTCACAAGGCTACGAGGCACCACGATGAGACTCGGTTCCTGGGGATGCTGAGTATGATAGCGCAGGAGCATGGCTAGGACTTGTATCGTCTTACCGAGACCCATCTCATCCGACAGGCAGCCACCAAAGCCAAAGTCCTGCAAAAATTCCAGCCAGGCGAGCCCTTCCTTTTGTCGGGTGCCTCGACGGCTTCAAGAGATTTGAAGTCCCTGATCTTCTCCCGAACTTTTCGCAGGCGTTCGCTCTGATTGTCGATCTTCAATTCCGACAGGAGACTGTCGAGAATCAAGGCCTGACGGGATGGAAAGCGATAGCGCTGATCCTCGATATGGCCAGATTTTTTGAGCACTTCAAGGCGTTCGAGCCAAGCCTCAGGAAGGAGCGCAAACTCCTTTTTACCCAACGGAATAAACAAATCGCCATCGGCCTGCTTACGAAGGAGTTCAGGCACTTGGTAAGTCTTGGTATCGATCTTCGCAGTAATGAGCAGATCAAACCAATCCGTTTCGCCTTGAGCAACGATATCAAAGTCTTTGAGGACAGTGACTTTCTTGCCCTCAACGTCGATATCCCAGCCCTTCTCTTCGAGCTGTTCGACGACCGAGGTAATATCTTTCGGGAGGATAAAGTGCGTCTTGCCTTCTTCCCGAAGATCGAAATCATAGACAGGATGAACGCCTTGGATATTTGTAAGTTCTTCGAGATAGCCACGCTCGGCACTAAAATCCCGCAAGGTAATGCGTTTGGTCTTTTGATTCACCCAGCTCGGTACTGGATTGAGGGAATTGACGTCCTCTTGCGGGTACTGAAATA
>SEDW01001311.1 GCA_004193325.1 Pseudomonadota bacterium
AATCAATTGGAGTCAGTGATGATCGTTTTAGATATTGCGCGCGTTCTCGTCGGTATCAGTGCAGCTGTCATACTCTTCCTGGGTTCCGCCCATATTCTTTTCACTTTCAAAGGCAATCGCCTGGATCCCCGAGAGCCTGGACTCAAACAATCCATGATGAATTCTACCTTGGTCATCTCGAATGAGACGACAATGTGGAAAACCTGGATTGGATTTAACGGAACCCACGGCGCGGGCGCAGTGCTCTTCGGATTGCTCTATGGGTATTTCGCTCTTGTGCAGAGTGCACTCCTCTTTAGCTCCCCCTTTCTGCTTGGGACTGGCATGCTGCTCTTGAGCTTTTATCTCTTCATTGGCCGAACATATTTCTTCTCCATCCCCTATCGAGGGATTGTCGTTTCGTTCGCGTCTTTTCTCGCGGCTGTGCTGGTCTCGTCCTTTAGCTGATGGCATCCTCTTATTCAGGAGTCAATCCATGTCCCTTCCCGAAAGCGATCTCATCATCCGCATGGCAACCCTTAGAGATGCCGAGGCCATCCTTTCGATATACGGCCCCTATATCGACAAGACAGCTGTGAGTTTTGAATACACAGTCCCAACGCTTCAGGAATTCCAAAACCGAATGCAAGACTATCTCGCGTTCGCGCCTTGGCTTGTGGCGACGAAAGACGGCCGGGTGCTGGGCTATGCCTATGCATCCAAATATCGAGCACGAGAGGCCTATTCCTGGGCCATAGAGGTCTCAGTGTACCTAGCAGAGGACGCCAGAGGGCAAGGCCTTGGGGCAAAACTCTATGAAGAGCTCTTCACCATCCTAACGCTCTGCGGCTATCGTCAGGCTTTTGCCGTCGTGACTCTGCCCAATGAGGCGAGCGTGAAGCATCACGCTAGAATGGGTTTTGAGCCCATTGGCGTCTTTCAAAAAGTCGGATTTAAGTTTGGGGCCTGGCACGATGTGGGTTGGTATCGGAAAGAACTCTTATCCTTTGAAGGAAGTCCGAGTCCCATCCGGCCCTATCAGGAATTACAGGAACTGACCATGCTCTGAGAGTTCGGCATAATCT
>SEDW01001312.1 GCA_004193325.1 Pseudomonadota bacterium
TTCATTCGGGGAAATAATCAATAAATCCAAGCCAGAAAGAAGCATTTCTCTAACCTGACTGATTTGCCGTTTGCTATCTCCATCGGCATCCTTGTAAATAAATTTGGTGGATGAATGCAGCGACAGCTCCATTTTCATTTCATCGAGCATTGTTCTTCGCCAATGATCAGAAGCTACGCACTGAGAAAAACCGATTGTGTAGGGCTTATTTTCATCTTTTTGACTACAGGCTGAAAATAAAGAAATGTACAACAATGATATCATCATTGCATTGAATAAAAATTTCAGGCGGCAGATGATGCGTTGATTCATGGGATTACGGAATATTTGGTTAGGATAATTCAAAATGATCTCAATGCTAAATATAAACCTTTGTTTTAGCATTTAAAAAAATCAAACTGAAATGCACCTCATCTTTAAACTTTAATCCATTTTCAATGAAATTATAGTGTAGATCTGATGAAACCAAAACTTAAGTTATCAAAATTAAAAACACAACAAAATGGTATACAACAACTTAACATCTAAACAAAAATAATACAAATCATTACGAATGTCTTGACTAGATAAAATTCGACGTAGCATTATTTTGAAGAAACTAAAGCTTTATTTAAATCATGTCGAAATAAAAACCTTGTTATTAAAATTATTCTGAGCTATTTTTAATTTCATGATGGATAGTAAGCATCACGTAATTCAACCATTATCTCTTCCAAAAATACTACATGCTATAATTTGGTCGTTTTTGTGACGATTTTAGCAAAGCATCGAGTGTCTTTTTGCCAATTATCAAATTGACAAATATTGAAACCTAAATCTGAGGCATCAGTATTATTTAATTTCATCCACCATGATTGGGGACCATTTCAATAGGCATATCTTCCCTTGCTTCTACAATAGGATAATAATGACAGATAATATTCCAAACAATCTTCTCAGCAATGCGTTAATTAGCTATGGCATTTAAAGCAGCAATTATAGTAGGCGTAACAATTGGTCTTGTTTCATTTTTTGGAATCCGTAAAATCATCAGTGATCACCAAGTTTTGGTCAACCAGTAGTA
>SEDW01000269.1 GCA_004193325.1 Pseudomonadota bacterium
AGGTAATGGTAGAAAATCTTAGGACCAGCTTGCCCACCAGCAAGTTCCGATGGTTTCTTCTTCGTACATGCCGAAGAGAAAGACATGCCGAGGGCGAGGCCAACAGCCAGACAGAGATTCCGACGAGTAACGTTTTTCATCAGTGAATTGCCTCCTTCAAAAGTTCTTCAGCATAGTGACAAGCGACCAGATGCGCTTCATTTCCACGAAATGGTCTTAACTTCGGTAGTTCGCTTTTGCAGCGGCCCTGCACAAACGGACAGCGGGTATGGAATGGACAACCTGTCGGTGGACGGCTCGGACTCGGAACATCGCCTTCAAGCATAGCGGTGATGCTGGTCTTTCGTGGATCCGGAACCGGGGCCGCAGCCATAAGCGCTTTGGTGTAGGGATGCGCAGGCTGACGATAGATTTCGTCCGAGGCTGCAAGCTCCATTACGCGGCCAAGATACATCACGGCTACGCGATCGGAGATGTACCGCACGACGTTGAGGTCATGCGAGATAAAGATATAGGTGAGCTGAAGCTTACGCTGCAGATCGATCAGAAGGTTCAAAATCTGCGATTGTATCGATACGTCGAGCGCCGACACCGCTTCATCACAAACGATAAGACTAGGATTGAGGGCAAGGGCCCGGGCGATACCGATTCGCTGACGTTGACCGCCGGAGAATTCATGCGGGAACTTATTGATATCGGTGATCCGAAGACCCACGAGACTCACAAGCTCCTTCACCTTCTCTTTACGCTCCGATGCACTGCCAATCCCGTGGAGCTTGAACGGCTCTTCGAGAATTGAGGCAATAGTCATACGCGGGTTGAGAGAGGCGTAGGGATCTTGGAAGATCATTTGAATCTGACGACGGAAGTCCTTCAGATTTTTATTTTTCATCGTGGCGATATTCTCGCCTTTGAAGAGGACATGGCCCGACGTCGGCTCATAGAGTCTGACGATGGTCCGACCAAGGGTGGACTTTCCGCAGCCCGATTCCCCAACGACCCCAAAGGTCTCGCCGGCCTCGAGTTTAAAGGAGACATCGTTCACCGCAAAGACATGCCCAACTTTACGCTTGAGCAGACCCCCGCGAATCGGAAAGTGCATATTGAGGTTTGCGACTTCAAGAAGTGTGCTCATCGTTTACACCTTCTCGGCAAAGTAACAGGCAACCTTGTGGCCGTTGCCGAGTGTTTCGAGAGGAGGATGCTTTTCAAAGCAAATATCCTGAGCGTAGGTGCAGCGCGTATTGAAGCGGCAACCCTTCGGCAGGTTGCGAAGACTCGGTACAGTGCCTTCGATCGTGAAAAGACGATCCTTTTTAGTGACGGTCGAGGAGGGTATCGAAGCCAAAAGACCCTTGGTGTAGGGGTGCTTAGGATTTTCGAAGATATCAAACACGTTGCCGTGCTCCACCGCTTTACCCGCATACATGACGACAACATGATCTGCCATTTCCGCGACGATACCGAGATCGTGCGTGATGAAGATGATGGCCGTGTTTTTTTCTTTCTGGAGTTCTTTCATCAGGCGAAGAATCTGCGCCTGGATTGTCACGTCGAGAGCAGTCGTCGGCTCATCAGCTATGAGAAGACTTGGCTCGCAGGCAAGAGCCATAGCGATCATAACGCGTTGCCGCATGCCGCCGGACATTTGAAAGGGATATTCATTGAGGCGCTTTTCAGGATCAGGAATATGCACCAGTTTCAGCATACGGAGCGCTTCGCCAAGAGCTTGACGGGAATTCATGCCCCGGTGATTCCGGAACACTTCAGCGATTTGATCACCGACGGTATAAACGGGATTGAGAGCAGTCATCGGCTCTTGAAAGATCATGGAGATACGATTGCCTCGTATTTTTCTCATCTTGTCTTTGGAATAGGTCGCGAGATCTTCACCTTCGAAGAGGATGTTACCTCCTTCGACAAAGCCGTTGGCGTCCTGCACAAGTCCCATGATGGACATCGCTGTAACAGATTTCCCACAGCCTGATTCGCCCACAACAGCCAAAGTCTTGCCGCGCTCGACTTCGAAGCTTACGCCATCGAGAGCGCGAACCTGGCCTGACTCGGTATTAAACGCAGTCTGAAGATTGCGTACTTGCAGCAACGCATTCGATTCTTGCATTAGCCTGTCCCTGTTGCCGTATGACTTCACCCATTTGGTGACATTCCTTCTAATCTATTTCAGAGGGACTTGCAAACCAGATGCACAGCCGGTCAGCGGGCTTTTTTATGAGAAAAACTCATGTGAGTCGCTGACTTGCTCGTGATGAACTGAGAGAGCTTCTCTCTCGTTTCGAGTCGGTGAGAAGGACGCTTCATTCAAACTTTTGATGCATATAATTCTTAAAGCCAAAGCTTTATGCAGGCAGTTGCAGTCACCCCAGTCTCTTAGCCTGTCCGTGAGATGCCATACTAGACCGGTCTGATTCCGATGAAAATCAGTGGCCTGATTCTTTTGACTCGCCTGGAAAGAGGATTTCCAAGAGGTTCAGTCGGAAACTTTGCCATAGCGTGAATAGCTGCTATGACGGGCTTTAGGCGACTTTTGTTCGTGGTGAACATCCGAGGGAAATACGCCTCTTCTGTCGCACGATGCAACTATGGAATAAGAAAGTAGATCTACCATACATTTTTCCTTTGTTTTTCTGTCCTACTTCGATAGTTTTAGTAGTGACGAAAGTTACAATTGACGCACCATACTCCTGTCTCCCCTATTTTCAGATCGTGTGCCGGTTCTCTTTTTGGAAACTTTAGTGAGGTCGATACCTTTATGCTTTCAACTATTCTGCTCGCTTTCATTGCCTTGCGCATCGCTCAGCAAGTGATTGAATCGGCACTCGCATATCTAAACGTGAAATATGTTTCGAACCCTGCGAATCAAAAGGAAGCGAAAGAAGTTCTCGCGATCAGCGGCGAGAGCATCGATAAAAGCTTGGCTTACGCCAAGGACCGTTATAGCTTCGGGCAATTCTCGGCCTGGATCCAACTCGCTTACACCCTTCTTTTCCTTGCTCTCGGTGGCCTCGGTTACGTAGAGCGCTTTGCACTCGAAGCCATTCCCGGCGATCACCCTCTTCTTCACGGGCTCGCCGTATTCGCGATCCTCGGTGTTTTGAGTTTTGTCACAGAGCTGCCTTTCGGCTACTACCACACCTTTGTTATCGAAGAGCGTCATGGCTTTAACCGTCAGACCAAAAAAGGGTTCTGGCTCGATCAGGTGAAGAATGTCGGTCTCGCGGTCGTGCTCGGCGGCATCCTTCTCACAGTTCTCCTCTCCATCATGAACCGAATGGGATCATCGTGGTGGTGGATCGCCTGGCTCGCGGTCTTTGGCTTCAGTCTGATGACGGCCTGGCTCTATCCGACTCTTCTCGCGCCGCTCTTCAATAAGTTCAGTCCTCTCGATGAAGGCGACCTCAAAGCTGAGATCTTCCTCCTCGCACAAAAGATCGAATTTCAGGCGGAAGGCATTTCCATCATGGATGCCTCGACTCGCTCCTCGCACGGAAATGCTTACTTCACAGGCGTCTTTGGCAAAAAGCGCATTGTGCTTTTCGATACACTTGTCAAATCGATGAGCCTTCAGGAAGTCGTCGCCGTCCTCGCTCACGAATTGGGTCACTTCAAACTGCACCATGTGCGTTGGGGTTTGATTCGCGGCTTTTTCACGACCGGACTCATGTTCTACGCTCTGAGCCTTTGTCTCTCACTCGAATCTTTCTATCAAAGCTTTGGCCTGGCTGGCATCAGCAACTACGGAGCTTTGATCGTCTTCTCGATGTGGTTTGGCCTCGTTGGATTTCTAATCCAGCCTTTCTCAAGTTTGATTTCGCGTCGTCATGAATTTCAGGCCGATGCGTTTGCTCTACAGAATATCGCGGAAGGAAAAACTTTGGGTGATGCGCTTCTCAAATTGCGAGAAACCAGTCATTCGATGCCGATCTCTCATCCCTGGTATTCCGCATTTTATCACTCTCATCCCCCATTGCTTGAACGATTGAAAGCAATGAATTACATTGGCGGTAGGTAAGCGCCTGATTGAACAAGGAAGTCAATATGCAAAAGCTAACCTCACGACAAACCAAAGCCTTCGACTTTATCCGATCGCACAGCGATGAGCATGGATACGCACCCACTCTGCGTGAGCTCTGCGAGTACATGGGATATAAGGCTGTTGGTTCCGCTCAGGACGTGATCGCGTCTCTTCGTAAGAAGGGTTACATCATCACTCCCAACAAGCAGACCGCACGTTCTCTTGCTCTCACGGATCGCAGCAAAGAGTACTTCAACGTCCAGCTCGAAAACCAGTGGGACAACTCACTGCTCGTGCCTCGTCTGGGATCCGTTCCCGCCGGTGTGCCGATCGAATCCGTTGAAGACTTCTCAGGCGCAATCCGCATCTCGAGCAACATGCTGCCCCGCTGGGCCGCAAACAAGCCCGAGAAACTCTTCGCCCTCCAGGCCAAAGGCGAGAGCATGCTCTACGCCGGCATCCTCGATGGCGACTGGTTGATCGTCTCTCAGCAAAACGATGCCCCGAGCGGAACGATTATCGTTGCCGACACGCAAGGCAGTTCGACTGTGAAGAGATTGATGAACGATGAAGAGAATGGTTGGTATTTGAAGCCGGAGAACCCAGCTTTCAAAAATCACTACGCAAAGGATGAGGCCTTTACCATCTTGGGTCGAGTCGTAGCTTTGCAACGTGTGATGGCTGACACCTTCTCGCCGTCCAGCACAAGACGCTAAGTCATCCAAGGCCAGCGTTTTACGCGGCCTTGATGTTGGCTTCAGTTCTCGTCTTGACCATGAGCAGGGACCGGTCATCTTCCAGACGGAAGGAGCGTCCGATCTCATCGAGAGTCATTTGCAGCTCAGTAAACTGAGGGGCCCGATCCATTGTCCCAAGTTTGGTGATAAGACGTCTGAACGCCCTAGCCCCTTCCATGTACCCATCGGTAAATGTAAAGAGAAAGCAGCCTGGACTCAGGGTTAGCTTTTCATGCGCAAAATAAGCCTCAGAACTCATACCAAGGGTCGACGAACGCATGGTGATGTGCCTTGCCTTGCCTTCTCCGCGATGGAACCAGCCTGGAGATCCGGCGTTGTAGAGCTCGATCTCCATCGAGTCCTTCATGACGATCGCCGAGCAGCTGCAGGTGATCTGTTTGCCGAAGAGTTC
>SEDW01001313.1 GCA_004193325.1 Pseudomonadota bacterium
GCGGCTCACGTTGAAACGTCGGCGGGCATCATTCTCCCCTTCGATTACATTCAAGCGCTGGCTAAAGCCGTTCATGAAGTCGGTGGAATGCTCGTGCTCGACTGCATCGCGTCGGGAGCGATCTGGGTCGACATGAAGGCGGCTGGGGTTGATGTCCTGATTTCTGCTCCGCAAAAGGGCTGGAGCGCAAGTCCAGCTGCTGCGTTGATTATGATGAGCCAGAGAGCCGAGCAGGAACTCGCCACGACGAAGAGCAGTAGTTTTGCAGCTGACCTCGGCAAATGGCGACAAATCATGAAGGCCTATGAAGATGGCGCTCATGCCTATCACGCGACGATGCCGACCGATGCGATCGCAATCTTCCATCAGGCGATGAAGGACATGGAGACGATCGGCTTTGATCGCCTAAAAGAAGCTCAGATCGAACTCGGGACGAAAGTCAGAACTCTTCTCGCCAGGAAGGGATTTTCCTCCGTGGCTGCTGAAGGTTTTGAAGCACCCAGCGTAGTCGTCTCGTATACGGACGATGAAGGCATTCAAAAGGGTTCGAAATTTATTCGAAAGGGTCTTCAGACTGCTGCGGGTGTGCCCCTCATGTGCGATGAAGGGTCTGATTTCAAGACATTCCGCATCGGGCTCTTCGGGATCGATAAGCTGCAAAACATTGACCGGACCGTAAAGCTTCTTGAAGACGCATTGAATAGTCTTTAATGAAATCGCGCTGCCCCCAACCCTATCAGCCCAGGATTCGAAAAGAGCCCTGGGTTTTTCCGTAATTATTCATCAATGATTTCAGGATGATAATATAAGCCTATGAATTCTATAAGAATTTGCTCTTGGCTAATGACCTGCAATTATTGAAAAGCAAGTAATCAAAACCTACATATTCTTACAAGGGCAGTCAGCACGTGATCCGTTTTATACAACCGTCCGTGCCAATGCCAAAAAAATAATTTGGTAACAAACCATAATTTCTCAGTAAATACACGACTTACGAATTGGGACAAGAATTAGGTCAAGTTAGAGTCGCTTCTGTCGAACCTTAAAGTATGTCCGCATT
>SEDW01000270.1 GCA_004193325.1 Pseudomonadota bacterium
AGGTCTGGATTCGTTGCGCTTGGGAGAAGAACGGTGTCGATCTTTTCCAAGAGGCCTTGGTGAGCAGCGACCTGATCATTAATGTAGTGACGATCCAACTCTTTACCGCTTACGCCTTTGAGTTTTTCAACGTTGGCTTTCGCAGTCTTTTCGAGTTCCGCTTTCATATCGTTGTCAGAAGCTTTTAGATCATTTTTGTCAGCAACATGATCGAGGTCTTTCAAGACATTACCATGAGCTGAGATCATCATCTCGGCATAGTCACGGATCGGTTTGCTTTTCGTTGTTTTTTTCGCGCGTTTGGCTTCATCGATCTCGCCTTTATTGGCAGCTTCGAGCACGCCGATGATTTCTGGATCGGTCAAAGTCTTAGCAGCAGGAGCTACCGGCTGAGACGAGGCCTTGGAGCCAGAAATTGGGGGAGCAGTTGGTGCTGTGCTGGACTGAGCGTGACCCAAGTTAGAGAGTGCGAGCATTGAGAAGAGTACTGGGGCGCAAAGGATAGACTTCTTCATGGTGGTAAAACCTTTCGTTCGTTTCGACTTGGCATCCCTCAGGCTAAAGGCCAGGGAATATTCTTGTTAGTACCATTGCACAAATCGGGCCGAAACCTATAGACAACTCTTTCTCGGCAATCTGCTCTATCCACTCTGACATGACTCTCAAGCATTGGCAGACCTTCGCATTTTAACGCTGTTCGTCCTGATTTCTGCGAGTTACAAATCTAATCTAACTGCAGCGGGGAAGATCATGCGCGTGAAATTATGTCGGTCCTGGAATTTTCTCATAGCCCTTCCTGTTCTGCTCAGTATGCAGGCCCAAGTCGGATTATCTGCCTCAAAGTCTGACCTCACAACCAAGGCCGAGCGAAGCCAGTGGGTAGAGACAGGCCGCTACGAGGAGGTCGAGCGACTCTGCAAGGCTTACCAAAAGACTTATCCCGAGAAAGTAAAATGTTTCACTTTCGGCACGACCGCCGAAGGCAGACCCATGTTGGCTCTCGCCATTGGCGAGAAATCCTACCTTCTCCCTAGCCGTGAAAAGTCCCGTAAACGGCCCGTTGTTCTCTTTCAAGGAGGAATTCACGCCGGTGAGATCGATGGGAAGGACGCCGGGTTTTGGTTTATCCGCGATATGCTCGATGGCAAAATTCTGCCCGATGCTTTGAAGAAGGTGACCCTCGTCTTCGTGCCGGTTTTTAATGTCGATGGACATGAACGCTTTGGAGCAAACAACCGGCCTAACCAGATCGGGCCCAAGGAAATGGGCTGGCGAACCACAGCACAGAACTACAACATCAACCGCGATTACATGAAGGCTGATGCTCCCGAAACAAAAGCGATGATTACCTTGCTGCGAAGCTGGGATCCTCTCGCTTATGTGGATTTGCATGTGACGGATGGAGCCAAGTTCCAGCACGACATCGCGCTTGTGATCGAGCCGAGTCTGAGCGGATCCATGGCTCTACGCTCGGTGGCAGAAGGTCTTCGCGGCAAAGCGATGGCTGATCTGAAAGCCGACGGCAGTCTGCCCTTGCCCTACTATCCGAGCTTCGTCACTGACGATGATCCCAGCTCCGGAATCAGCCCGAAACCAGCGAGCGTTCGATTCAGTAATGGCTATTGGGCTCTCAGCAATCGAATCGGTGTCCTGGTCGAAACCCATTCGTGGAAACCCTACGCGCATCGGGTCAAATCCACTTACGATGCGCTGAAGACTGTGATTGCTTCGGCAGTTATCTCGGGTGCCGATTGGCGAAAGGCTTCTGATGCAGCCGATGCAGAGACTGCGGCGCTTATCGGGAAAGACCTGGCATTGAGCTACAAAAGCACAAATAAATCCACGCCTATAGAATTTCTGGGTTACGCTTACACCCGCAAACCATCGGCAGTGTCCGGTCAGCTCATGACCCGTTACGATGATGAAAAACCTGAAGTATGGAAGATTCCTTTCTTCCCTGAAGTGGAAACCAAGGTTGAGGCCCGGGTTCCAAAGTCATTCGTCATTCCTTCGGCCTACAGAAATCTCTTTGAGGAGCGTTTAAAGCTTCACGGCATTCGCTATGAAATCCTGAAGACACCCTGGAAGGCAAAAGCGGAGGCTTTTCGCACAAAGATCATATCTGCTGGCAAAGGTCCAAACGAATCTCATCAGCGAATGGAATACGAAGGTGCGTGGGAGCCCGTGGAAGGCGAAGAGCTAGCCGGCAGTCTCAGGGTTGATCTCGATCAGCCTCAGGCAAAGTTAGCCATGCTTCTCCTCGATCCGACGAGTGCCGATTCGCTACTCGCCTGGGGCTACATGAATCAGATCTTTGAGCGTAAGGAATATATGGAGGCCTATGTTGCAGAAGAGGTCGCTGAAACCATGCTGAAGGTTCCAACAATCAAAGCGGAGTTTGACGAAAAATTAAAGGATCCCGACTTCGTCAAGGATCCTGAAAAACGTCTGGATTTCTTCGCTCAGCGTCATCAGTCATTTGATCGCAAATACCTGATGTATCCCGTCTTAAGAATTCTTTGATCACTCAAAGCGTACGAGATCAGCCCTCTGTGCTTCATCCAGCACGGGGGCGTTGCTCCAGTACTTGAGGAGTTGCAGCTTGAGCGCGACTTGATTATGAAAGGAGGCTTTGCTTTCGGACTGAAAGGAAAGACCATCTTTAGATTGAAAAGAATCGATACGGCTATCCTTAAAGCTCGCCATCCAGTCCTGGCCCTCGTCTATTTTGAAAGAATCCCCAGCAGCCTCAGGCTTTACCAATGCTTCGAATTTCTTCTTACGAATCGTATGGGCGTCGACTTCATAGCGGGTGCGGTAATTGCCCTGATTATCCTGCTCGGTCGTGTCCCAGGTGCTGACCACGCCCTCCTTGTCGGGTTTGATAGCCTGAATCTGAGAGAAAAGCTTCAGCCAGATATCTTTAGAAAAACTATTATTCATCTTGTTGAATGAGATCGACTCAAAACGTCCACGTTCATCGATGCTCACAAGAACGAAGGCTTCATTGATCCCGAAGGTTGAGGCATCCAATGCCTGCGACTGCATGGTAAATTCCGGCTTGATGAAGTGCATGAGGAGTTCGCTCGGGGTGGCGATGAGTTCGAGCTGCCCTTTAAGTAGGGATGTGATGTCCTGTTTTTTGTTCGCGAGTTCAGCGGAACCTTGCGATTTGGCGATTGTAGCCATATCGATGCTTCCGGTCGTCTGCATTTCAAAATCGAAGAGATAAGTGCCCTTCGCAAAAAGCATCGAGCCTTTGCTACTTTCAACTCTCTCAAGGAGTGTTCTGGGTTTGAGAAACCAGAAAGCCAGAACTCCAAGGATCAGGACTGCGGAAATGGCGATTACGGGTTTTCTCATCGAGTCTCCTCTTGTTAAGGAGGTTATGCCTCGACTGGAGCAAATGTTCTATAGGCCATCTACCTCATAGAATTGCAATCCCTCGTAATGCTGGACGATTCAGGACTTCGGCCCCGGGTGACCGAGGCCTCTTTCCCCTGATTTTCAGTAGGGACATTCCATTCTAGCCGAGATGCTCTCAGCCCAGACCTTATCCCAGTATTGCTCACGAACATCTTTTGCGGCAGCGGCATCCGTCACGATATTGCCAAATTCCTGCAGATCGGCAGGGTAGAGATTGTGGGAGCCGATGTAGAACGCTGCGTCGTCGACCATCACAAACTTTGCGTGAAGCCCGGGTTGTTCGTCCTTCTTGCTTGGCCAGTAAGCGACCTGTTTCGAGAAGCGGAAAGATGTGAAGGCAAGGCGCTCACAGGCGATTGCTTGCGCTTCGGCTTTGGACAGGCCTTGGCTCTTTTGAAGTTTTTGCGTTAGAGCATCGACGAAGATCTTGTATTCAACCTTGTCGTTGACTGTGGTGTAGCCTTCGTAGGCGTGTTGGTTGGATAGCACTGCCTTTATTTGAACGCCGCGATTCGCAGCATTGATGATGCTGTCGAAGGCGAAGGTTCGGAAGAGTGGGAGGTTCACGGGCAGGAGATTGAAGACGTCCTGTTGAGTCAAAGATACCGAGGTCTTCGCAGAATCGATCAGATATTGAATCGCCACTTCGGAAACATTTGCTCCAAAAGCGCCCATGCGTCCGACGCCAATTGTTTCGACGTTACCCTGATCAAGCGAGCGAAGAGTGAAGTTCGGGATGCGGCCGGTGTCGGCAGGATAGGAGCTGAATTTCCTGTCAGCGACAGCGGCCCAGAGTGTGTTGACAAAGTCCCGTGCTTTCGAGGCTCCATCACCGCTGTATTCCATGCTCAAATCGAAGATACGGCGATCGCCGAGGTATTGTTCGTCCCAGAAGTTGTGACCACCCACGAGCGCTGTGGAGCCGTCTGCGACGATGATTTTAGTGTGGTTCCAGCTGAGTTTGACGTTCGCCAGCCAGGCGAGGTTGATTCTGAGGTTTTGAAAGCTTGCGGGTGCGGTGACCTCGAGTTCTTTCATAATTCTTTTGAGGATCGTATCAGTCGAGACAAGTGCTGCGAGTCCTGAGGTGTTACCCGAGAAGAGCAAACGGATCTGCGGCACGGACTCCCTTTGGCTCAAGAGCGCAAGGGCATTGATCATCGCTGTGTTGAATCGTCCCGAAGGGGGTGCAAGCGAAACGAAATCCAGTTCATGCTCAGCTGCCGTCAGGTTCTTATAGTAACGGTCCAAAAGGTCATCGCCCATACCGAGGCACATCTTAGTCGGGCTTTGGCCGAGTTGAGAGACTGAGGCCTCAAGGGGGAGGCATTCCGTCTTGGCTGCCCGGCAATCACTATCAACTTCACAAAGCTGGCGTTTGAACGCCTTGTCGCAGTCCCAGGCGTTGGGATCACATTCGAGCGTTGCTGGAATGTCGTCTCCTGAAACACCCCAGAGCTCTTTAGGGCCTTGGACGATCCAGTCCTTCGCAAGAGTGACCTTGGTTGGCGACCAGACAGAGCCTTTCTCCATGGGAAAGCTCACGTTGAGTCTCGATACAATTTCTTCGAATATTTCGTGCGATCTTTGGGCCAGTTCATCATCGGCGGAAGAAAGCGTGGACTCAGTGGAATTGCCGCAGCCCCAAAGCCCCAAAAGCACTGTCGACAGGACGATCTGGTGAAGACGCATAGTTGACTCCAAAAACGGATTTTAACTCTTTCACCATTTTCTATGGGAGAGTGCAATG
>SEDW01000271.1 GCA_004193325.1 Pseudomonadota bacterium
ATCAACGCCCAGGACACGGGAGCGCCGTCACAAGGCGATCCTGAGCATTCCGGTGTTGCGGGTGGTGGAGCCGGCGGTCTGCCGTCCCCAAAAGTGGGACCTTCGTCCTTTGGATCGGGCTACTATCCTACGACTTCGCTCATCGTCACGCCGAGTGATCCTTACAAACCGGCCTTTCGCAGAACGGGTATGTCAACAGCCGTGAAACCGTCCGAGGTTCTCCTCACACGCCGGCAGATGCTCGACGCCATCGATAACGCCTTGAATGCGAGCGATCTCAAGATGAAGGTCGATGAAGAAATGGCGACCGTCCGCATCCTCTCTATCGATCTCAGAAAGGCCACTCTACGCGGCCGTATTCTGGAATCAAACAAACCCGTTCTCCTCATCGAAAGAGCGAAGCAGACCGCAACTGGCGCTCTCCCTTCGCTTCCTTAATCGAGAAGCATTTTCCAAAATTCAAAAGGCGTCCTCCATTACGGAAGACGCCTTTGTCTCGTGTATGAGAAAGATCTCTCTCAGGCACGTACAAGAGAACTTAAGAGTTCTTTTGCACCGGTATCGCGCCATTTTTCAGATCCTGGCTCAGCTTGATGCTAAAAGCCACATAAAGGCCAGTGCCCAAGGTGAACAAAGAAAAACCAAGAATATAGAAAGTTGAAATCATAGACTCTCCTTAAACGGGTGTTTAGTGCTTCGCGTTAACGTGTCCTAATACGGGAATCTGAAGATCACCGTAGGGAGCAGCGGCCGTTATACGAATCATCTCCTGAAAGGGCTGCACCGGAGCATTGCCTTTCCAGCGGATTCTGAGCTGCCAGCTGTCTGCCGCAGGTTCCACGTCGACATCGAGATTATCTCGATTAAAATCAACTTTCTCAATGTTTAATGTTTGCTGAGCGAGTCGACGCACTGTAACGACGGTTTCAGAAACCGTATCGCTCTTGGTCCAGTCGAATCGTACCAGCGGTGGGGAAATAGAGACCATTTGGCGAATTTTCGCTTTAATACGAAGACGATGCAGCCGCTTCGCCTTGGGCTCATCGGTCATGATCATGATCGTTTTATCGATCGGGCCCGCAAAGGATTTGGTATCGAGGGTCAATTTCAGAAAATCTTTGCTTCCCGCGCTGAGAAACTGACCTGGCTTGAGCGAGCTCGTCAGGCAGCCACAGTCCTGGTGCACACCGAGGATCTTTACGGGGCCATCGCCCCGCACTTCAAAGTCGAATCGAACTTCAACTGAAGCCCCCTGCAGGAGCTCGCCAAGATCGACAGAAGACTTGGAAAAATCGAGATTACCGACCGGCTGGAGGACGGCCTGAATCAGGTCATCTTCATTATCAGCGCCTTCGGTCTCAGGACCGGCCATCGCCATATCCGGGAGGACCAGGATTAGACTAAGAATCATTTGCGATAGATATCGCTTGGATTTGGGACTTAACATGAGCATATCCTTCCTCAATCTCCCTTAATCTTAGACTTCAACGGCTGGCCTCGTAAGCCACGCATACTGCCGAGCAAAGCTTGCCCATCGAGGAAAAGGAATGAGGACCGATAGGAGAGAGCGAAATAAAATGAGGCTCTCCATGCGTAAAACCGATTTTGACACTCGACTCATAATCCATCGATCACGGCAGATATTTCTGCTTGTTATGGTCATCATCGTGGCTTTTATTTTTGCGCTTATGCTCATCGCCAACAATCGAAATGACTTTCCCTGGTATACCCTGGTCCTGCCAATCTCAGGAATTGGCCTTCTCTTCCTCCTTATCCCGATGACGGAAATCTGGGAATACAAACCCTGGCAGGCAAAAGCCCGGCGCATCGAACAGCAGGAACGCTGACCCTCTTTTCGTAGCTTTCACTTCTGAGGTTTAAGGTCTGGTCACGAGCGAGAATTCCTCGCTCATGCCGTTGGCCACTTTAAGCCTCAACTCTTCTCCCAGATAATTCCGAAAGTCGATATATCCTTCCTTATCGACGAGTAGCCCCTTTTCCGATTCCGCAAATCCCTTATCTACCCAAATCCCGCGTTCAAGACTCTGAATCGTCACCGGACCCTTACAGTTGGTGAAGAGATAGATCTTGGTCATAGACTGCACGACGAATCCTGAAGAGGAGTCGAGAACGATTCTTTTGTCTTGTTGAAGAACGGATATCTCGCAGACGGACGATGACGTGAGGCCTTTGGGATTCCAATGGTTGAGATTGTCATCGCCCTGAACTTTGAGAACGAAAAGTGTGAGAGCCGCCATAAGAACGACTGAGATGAGGACAAAGTTTTTGCGGAAAGATTTGCGTGGAGGAGAAACCAGACTGGAGATTATTAGCTGCTGCTCGGCCTCGAACTGATCGAGCTCCTCGTCACTCATGGCATCCACTTGAGCTTCTGCGGCTCGTAAATGCTCTTTGAGAGCCGTCGTATCGGAGAACGTATAGTGTTTGATCCTTATGCCCATTCTAAAGCTCCTATCAAAAAAGAGTAGTCTCTTGGCTACTCTTTGAGGACCAGGGCTTAGAATGGATATTGCATTTAGCGGATCTCGATGCCCTTCTCTTCGACCAGTCGCAACATGGCTTGGCTAACGATGAGACGGAAACGCCGGAGGTGTGAGAGGACTGTGTTTTGATTCATGCTCAAAGCGTCACAGATTTCTTTCACCGACTTTTCTTCGAGGTAAAAGAGCTTTGCAACAGTGGCCCGCGGCTCGCCTTCGTGGAGCTGAATCAGCTGATTGAGGAGAATCGTTGAGTGCTCAAAATGGAGCGAAGCATAGTCGTCCTCAGCAACGAGAACGATTTCCGCAGGGCCGCCATCCTCTCGGTCACCAACGGAATCAGTCATCGCGATCGAGATATTCTTCTTCGTCTTCTTCAACTCACTCAAACAGCGGTTGCGGGCAATTGTCATGAGCCAACCGCTAAAAGCGGCCGGTTCTTTTAGGCTCGAAAGATTCTTCCAGGCCTGTATAAAGATGTCCTGGATCAAATCATCCTGAGCCGCATCGGCAAATCGAAAACGAGACACCACGGCACGAACCGCATGAAAGTGACGACGATAGAGTGTTTCAAAATCAAGGTCAGCTGTGACAGGAGAATTCACCTTATTTCCCCTTCACAAGAATACTGTCCGACCAAAGCACCTTGGCTTCGCCCAGCTTGGATGCAGGTACGGCCGCTTCCAGCAGATCAAAGCCAGGGCTCAGAGCAACATTCGTCAGGGCCGCGCTAAACTTGGCTTCCTTTCGATCGTGCAGACTGAACTCGACAGGATTGCCATCTTCCTTCGTAACCGCAGTGCGAACGTTACGTTCGACCTTGATGTTGCGAACCTCCGGAAGAGGCGAACCAGGACTCCAGATCTGAATGAAACCCGACGCGTCGCAATTCAAACTGATCGTGAAGCGCTCATTGCTTCTGATGAAATAGCCGAGACCGTTGGCGGCTTCGTCAACCGAATTTGCATTCGGCCCTACAACATCAACGTCACAAAAATTAGTGGCCAGGATCTCAGTGCCAGTGCCCTTGGTCTGCATCTGCCCGAGGTCCGTCGGATCCTTACCCGAAGTTGGAGAGAGCTTAGGATAAAGCACTAAAAGAGCGAGCGCTGCCGCCGCTAAACCACCAATGGTGCCCCAAGGTAGCGCTTTTTTCGGTTTGGGTTTGACGAAGGCATGAACATTACTTGCTTCCGACGATTTTGAGGTCGTCGTTCCATTCATGCGCGACTGAATCTTTTCCCAATTCGTGTTGATCGAATCAGTCGAGGAATCGCCTTCGGAATTGCCCCGCGCGAAATCTCTGATGCGACCTTCGAGGGCTTCTTCGTCCGCTTTGAGTTCTGTATCGGCCAAGGCCTCGACGCGCGCCTCTTCTTCTTTGAGCAAAGCCTTCAGCTTCTTCAAATCTTCGGGGTCGAGGGTGATTTTGCGATGATCCACGATCTTATTCCTGACAAAATTTCCATCCTTCGAGGCGAAGGACGAGATGAGAGCCAAACGAGCCGATTATGCCCGAAAGCATCTGAATTTCAAATCTATTACCAAAATGTTCCGGCATAAAGGGAGACGGAAGGCACCACGAGAAGCCTCGAGGATTCGTCGGTGAAGTTTTTAAGGAAATCGGCTCTCGCTTCGAAACCCGCACGAACCAAATGATAGGCCCATGTCACTTCCGCTCCGCCGCCGAGGGTGAATCCCGCTGTGGCCACGGATTTATCGAGTTGTTCAAAGGCTGGCTCGGAGAGTTTTCTCTGTAGAGCCAGAGCTGTCAGCCCTGCCAACCAGCGGGCATCGGTGTGTATCGTGCGATCACTGCGGCTCAAAGTCTCAATCGAAATGCGGCGCGATGCAGCGACGCTAAGGCTATACATCGAGCGCTTTTGCTCGAATTTTCTCTTGCCGCTTAACTCTGTCTGAACTTCGATCGTCTCTTTTTGCACAGGAAAAAAGCTGGCATCGACGACAAGATCGTAGAGAGAAAAGGCTTCTTCGCGGGTATAACGGAGATCAAAGCCCTGCGATACATCGGGTGCATAACCCTTCTGGGTCGTGCGATCGAGGAACTGCATACCGCGCACACCGAGCGAGAGACTGTTCGGCAGGCGTGGCAGGAGATAATTCGCAATGGAATATTCGCGGCCGTTCTGAAAGTTCACGACGCGATCGGCAAGCACTTTATGGTTCTCAGGATCTTTGATCGTCAGGCGAACTTCGCCCTCCGGCACAGTCAAACCCTTCTCAACCGATCCGTAGTCCTTTCCATCAACAGAAACGACGAGCTTTGAGAATCGGTCCATCAGGGAGAAGAGACTCGCGGATTTACTCTTGGGCTTTAACTGACCCGAGACGATGATGGGATCCGATCCAAGAAGTTCCATGATAGCCGAAGGTCTTTGACGACCCTGGGTGTAGTCATAGGTCTTCTGCGCGGCGTAAGCATGAGCTTCGGTGACAGATACCGCACCATCCTTATTACGGTCCTGTGTAAAGCCTTCGATGAGAAAGTGCGTGTAAACATCGTTCTGCAAACGTTCATCTTCAAGCGCCGGCTCGCGCCAGCCCGAGGCCGTGAGGATGATAGAACCTTCGGAACGTTCTTGAATAGGCTCTTCAAAATAGGGCGCTTTGAGCTGAGCGAGGGCTCGCTTCATCTCAGGAGTGAGCAC
>SEDW01001314.1 GCA_004193325.1 Pseudomonadota bacterium
GCGGCTCACGTTGAAACGTCGGCGGGCATCATTCTCCCCTTCGATTACATTCAAGCGCTGGCTAAAGCCGTTCATGAAGTCGGTGGAATGCTCGTGCTCGACTGCATCGCGTCGGGAGCCATCTGGGTCGACATGAAGGCGGCTGGGGTTGATGTCCTGATTTCTGCTCCGCAGAAGGGCTGGAGCGCAAGCCCAGCTGCTGCATTGATTATGATGAGCCAGAGAGCTGAACAAGAACTGGCCGCGACGAAGAGCAGTAGTTTTGCGGCTGACCTCGGCAAATGGCGTCAAATCATGAAGGCCTATGAAGATGGCGCTCATGCCTATCACGCGACGATGCCGACCGATGCGATCGCAAGCTTTCATCAGGCGATGAAGGACATGGAGACGATCGGCTTTGATCGCATGAAAGAAGCTCAGATTGAACTCGGGACGAAAGTCAGAACTCTTCTCGCCAGGAAGGGATATCCCTCTGTGGCTGCCGAAGGTTTTGAAGCACCGAGCGTAGTCGTCTCGTATACGGACGATGAAGGCATTCAAAAGGGTTCAAAATTTATTCAAAAGGGTCTTCAGACTGCTGCGGGTGTGCCCCTCATGTGCGATGAAGGCTCCGATTTCAAGACATTCCGCATCGGGCTCTTCGGGATCGACAAGCTGCATAACATCGACCGGACCGTGAAGCTTCTTGAAGACGCATTGACCAGTCTTTGATGAGATCGCTCTGCTTTCAACCCTATCGGCCCAGGACTCCAAAAGAGCCCTGGGCTTTCCGTAATGAATCATAAATGATTTCAATGCGTTATACTAAGCCCCTGATTTTTAAAAGAATTTGTGCCCGCCTAACAACCTGCAAATATTGAATACCAAGTAATCAAAAACTACATAATCTTCCCAGGCACCCAGCACGTGATCCGTTTTATACAACCGTCCGTGCAATTCCCAAAAAAATAATTTGGTAACAAACCATAATTTCTCAGTAAATACACGACTTACGAATTGGGACAAGAATTAGGTCAAGTTAGAGTCGCTTCTGTCGAACCTTAAAGTATGTCCGCATT
>SEDW01001315.1 GCA_004193325.1 Pseudomonadota bacterium
TATCTCGTTGCCGTCATCGTCACATCTCTCATCTTCGGTCGCATCGCGGGAATATTCACGACCCTGCTTGCCGTCGTAATCGGCTCGCGACTTTTTCTCAAGATCGATTACAGTCCCGTGAATCTGATCGAAATCCAGACCTATGCCCGCGCTGCTGTTTTCACCTTTGTTGGAATTGTTTGCTCATTGATCTGCGGCCAGTCACGAGCCAATCGGCGAAAGATCGATCTTCTCATCGACTTGGCGAGAAGTAACGCCGAGAAGGAACGACTCCTGAGGCTTGAAGTGGAAAGTCATGAGAAGGAACAGTTTGAAGTCTTCCGCAGTCTCGAGGCCAATCGGAAAAGGCTACAGGCGAGCGAACATCATTTTCATAAAATCATTAAAGCAAGCGGCATCGGCGTCTGGTACTCAGATCTTGATAAGGACAGTATCGATTGCTCGCCGGAAAACCGAAAACATTTCTTTCTGCCTCCGGATTCGGTCGTGACGAAGGGACTGGTCCACTCTCGAATTCATCCAGAGGATTTGCTCAACGCCGACAGTAGCTACGAAAAAGTGATCAGGGACGGAGGCTCCTACACGGTCGAAATCCGTACAAGGGATCCGAGTCATGAAGATGAATTCCGCTGGATATCTTCCTCAGGCTGGGTCTTCGTGCAAAATGGAGTTTCAGACCATCTCGATGGAATTTCTGTCGACATCACTCAGCCTAAGCTTGCGATGATCGAAAAGGACGAGGCCAAACGGCAGGCGGAAAAGGCGAGTGAGGGCAAATCGCGTTTTCTCGCCCAGATGTCGCATGAGATTCGTTCCCCTATGAATGCGATTATGGGCTTTACTCAGATTCTCATCGAGAATAGTCAGAGTGAGGGGAATGCCGGCCGGCAGCAGCTCGATCGAATTAAGGTCAACGGGGATCATCTCCTGCAGATAATCGACGATATTTTAGATCTGTCGAAGTTTGAAGCCGGCAAAGTCACGATTGAGCTGATCGATTTTTCTCTCCATGATCTTCTTCGCGATATCCTTTCTTCATTTCGCGCACCGGCTGACGA
>SEDW01001316.1 GCA_004193325.1 Pseudomonadota bacterium
ACTACAGTTTGATCCTGCGGCTGGATTGAAATACGCGGTGCGTTGGTTCCAGTGTATCCCACGCGGCTCAACGTTCCCTGATTCGTTGCCTTCACAGCACCGACGTCGTTGGAATTTCTCTCAAGGAAATAAATCATTCCATCTGGACCAAGAGCCATGGCAACGAAGGCATTGACCCCACCTGTAACGAGAGCGATCGGATTGGAGAAGTTTTTAGGATCGTAGGCCCGAATCCATCCGCCGCAATAATCGGAGATGAGATAGCGGCCCTGGAATGTCGAAGGATAGAGCTTCGCCGCACCTTCATAGAAAACACCGCCCATGATACTGCAGTTGCCCTGACTGTGACCGAAGGTGAAGAGCGGATCTTGAAAGCCCTCGGCTTTGGCAGTCCCTTCATACATGGGCCAACCGTAGTTCTTCCCGGCTTTGCCTTCGTTCACTTCTTCCCAGGTCTCGAAGCCGACATCGTTGATCAAGACCTGACCTGTACTCGGGCTGATGCCAAAGCTAAATGGATTTCGCAGACCAGAGGCCCAGATGGCTGGAAAGGCTCCCGCACGGTTCACATAAGGGTTATCGGAAGGAATCGATCCGTCCTTATTGATGCGCAGGAGCTTGCCAAAAGCCAGACTAAGGTTTTGCGATTACCGACTGCTGCATAGAGCTTGCCGTCTTTGCCAAAGTGCAGAGCGCCCCCGTTGTGCCACTTGTCGTTGTCAGGAATTTTTTGAAGATTGAGCAATACCTTTTCGCTGCCCGGAACCATGAGATTATTGGCTTCGGTGAGCCTCGAGATTCGATTGTTGTAGCCTTGGTCTTTCGGCGTTGTATAGAAGACGTAGATATAGTGATTGCTGAGAAAGTCTGGATCAAGGGCAATGCCTAACAGGCCATGCTCGTCCTGATTATAGGTATTGATCTTGGTAAAAGGCGCCCCAAGTGTCTTTCCCTTGTCGACGATGCGAATCGTCCCATCCTGTTGAATAATAAAAATTCGCCCATCTTGAGCGATATCAAGGCCGATGGGGCTTGCGAACGTGGTGCTCGTCACCTTCTCCGCGTAATAACCGCTCGGCACTTCGACGGCTCGTGCCGCTTCAGGAATTGAGTTTAACGCGACGAGAAACATTGAGGCCACGCTAAGAGCAGCCCGAAGTCTTGTCATCTTTTGCTTGAAATATCTAGTCACGGGATCTCCGAATATAAGAATTAACGAAAGCAGACCATACAGCCAATGCCATTTTTCACGGCCTTCAAATCGCCAGTAACAGCATCAAAACCAATTTCAAAACCGATGTTATCGTTGCAAAAGGCGTCACTCGCCTTCACCGTGTCGTTGACATTGCTGGGATCAATTCTCATCGTCCCAGTGCCGGTTTTATAAAAAGCGATAGAGCTGCCGTCATCCGACCAATCCCAGACTGAAGTGGGGTTGAAGTCCACTTTGTCTTTGACATTCGCCAGATATTGCGCGGGAGCCACGTAACTGCATTTATCGAAAGTCGCCAGGGGAAATGTCGTCCGTTGCAGAAA
>SEDW01001317.1 GCA_004193325.1 Pseudomonadota bacterium
GTTCACAAACAGAGTTATGCTCTTGAGTACTGCACCGACACTCTCGAGATTCACCAGGACGCTATCCGCCCTGGTCAGCGCGTGCTCTTCATCGACGATCTCCTGGCGACTGGCGGTACAGCCAAGGCTGCTACGGAACTCGTTAAGAAGTGTGGCGGCACGATCGTGGGCTGTTCATTCGTTATTGAATTGAATTTCCTCGAAGGTCGCAAGGTTCTTTCACCGTTCCCAGTTCACAGCTTGATTCGTTACAGCTAATCGCTGTCAGGGATCTCAGAAAATTCAAAGTTTCGAGCCGGGGTTACACCCGGCTTTTCTTTTGAAAAATTCTAGGGTTAGCACAAAAATATTTTTAATTTATAGTCTTAAGCCCTTGATTTTGCTGAATTTAACAAGGACCTCAATCTAGTAAGTTCATCCTGCCGATAAGGATATATCGTCGTAATACTGAAAGAGCTGTAACTGCTGTAGGTAGTCCAATGAAAATTTTGTCTACGCTTGAATTCTTAATCATCACTAGCCTTGCTCTATCCTGTAGCGATGCGAAGCTGAATGGTGAGGTCACATCCGGCAGCAAAAATAAAGACGCTGATAGTCAAACCGATTATAAATCCCCAGCAGTCGAGACACCCAAGCAACCCGGTGTCGTATCCCCAATTGGTGCAAATCCAAACCCTCAAGCACCGGACTCGACTACCATCGATTTGCCATCCGTTCCCGCACTTTCACCAGTCGTTATTAGTGGCGCTTCGCTAACATGTTCTCTTACAACGGACACAACTGCCCATTGTTATGCGAAGGCCTCAAAAGGCGAGCCGCTGGACTTTGCTGTGTCCGATGCTTTTCTTATTAAGGGCACCGCTGCTACCTGGACCCCAACGACTTTTATGAAGCTGGGTATTGGCGAATGGTCAGTCGATGTCACAGGCGTTAAAGGTAGCTTCGGAATCGCTGTACAAGACGCTGCTGCGGCGACGCTAGCGGACTGGATTATCCGCGCACCGGATGCCCCAGTTAACCTCGTCAACGACGGTGGATTTGAGACACTTATTCATGC
>SEDW01001318.1 GCA_004193325.1 Pseudomonadota bacterium
GTCGTGGTTACTGGTTTGTCCGGCGCCGGCAAATCCACGGTTATCAATGCACTCGAGGATCTCTCCTTTTATTGCATGGAAAACCTCCCCTTCGATCTCATCGAATCGGCCCTCGATCATCTCACTCGCGAAAAAAACGGCCCCCAGCGCTTTGCCATTGGCATCGACGCGAGGGACAAACGTTTTGTCAAAGAGTTCAAAAACCTAACGGAAAAACTCCGAAAGAAGTTTCGTCTCGACGTCCTCTTCCTGAGCAGCTCCGATGAAGTTCTCGCTGAGCGCTTTAGCACGACGAGGCGTAAGCATCCCCTCCTGGATGTGGGCGGCGAGCTCATCGCTGCGATCCAGCATGAGATAAACCTCATGCAGCCCATAGAACTGGCTGCAGACGCCTCGTTTGATACAACCCTCTGGTCGCCGCATTATCTTGCCCGCAAGGCCGAGGAACGCTATTCCGGGGCCGATCTGCATCGTAAGCTGCAGGTGACCGTCGTGAGTTTTGGTTTTAAGCACGGGATGCTGAAGCCTGCGGATACGATCTTTGATGTGCGCTTTCTACGTAACCCTTATTTCGATCCGAATTTGAAGCATAGAACAGGCCTCGAGCCAGAGGTTGCGGCCTATGTCTTTGAGGATCCAGCGACCGATATCTTCATGGAGAAGATCGTCGATCTGCATAGCTTTCTCCTCCCCGCCTATCACCTTGAAGGTAAGCATTATTTTAGGATTGGGATTGGGTGCACCGGTGGCAAACACCGGAGTGTGGCGCTCGCTGAGCGGCTCGTGAAGGAGCTGGCGGCGAAGAAGATTCCTAATGTGGAGCTGAGTGTTTCGCATCGCGATGTGATGATTGGGCAAGGTATTTGAGAGATTTTGGTGGTCTAAATTTCAGAAGCGAAGGCGCTACCCTAACTGGGAGCGCCTTTTTTAGACGTAGAAAAATCAGATAGAGCCGCCATCCGTGATAGTCCAACCCTTGCCTGGCAAAGTCGTAACACGCGCGGTAGCTGCTGCAGAGCCGGCTGAATACTTACTATTACCGCCATGAAAGTTCACT
>SEDW01001319.1 GCA_004193325.1 Pseudomonadota bacterium
TGCCTTGGCGCATGCAGGCGATGAAGGACGTAATACGCTGCGATAAGCCCCGGGGAGCTGCGAATAAGCTTTGATCCGAGGATTTCCGAATGGGGAAACCCGACCATTTAGGTCACCCGCAAGGGAGCTAACCCAGGGAACTGAAACATCTAAGTACCTGGAGGAAAGGACATCAAAAGAGACTCCGTTAGTAGTGGCGAGCGAACGCGGACCAGGCCAGTGGCCTGTGAGTAAGAACGGGAAGGACTTGGAAAAGTCCGCCATAGTGGGTGATAGCCCCGTACCGGTAGAAAGCTCATAGGTCCTCGAGTAAGGCGGAACACGTGAAATTCTGTCTGAACATGGGTAGACCACTATCCAAGCCTAAGTACTCGTGCACGACCGATAGCGAACTAGTACCGTGAGGGAAAGGTGAAAAGCACCCCGACGAGGGGAGTGAAACAGTTCCTGAAACTGGATGCATACAAACAGTCGGAGCCCAAGATGTGTTCTGGGTGACGGCGTACCTCTTGTATAATGGGTCATCGACTTAGTCTGTCTAGCAAGCTTAAGCCGTTAGGTGTAGGCGCAGCGAAAGCGAGTCTGAATAGGGCGTTAAGTTAGACGGATTAGACCCGAAACCGAGTGATCTAGGTATGAGCAGGCTGAAGGTAAGGTAACACTTACTGGAGGGCCGAACCCACGTCTGTTGAAAAAGACGGGGATGACTTGTTCCTAGGGGTGAAAGGCCAATCAAACTCGGAAATAGCTGGTTCTCCGCGAAAGATATTTAGGTATCGCCTCAGACGAATACCTCGGGGGGTAGAGCACTGGATGGGCTAGGGGGTCTCACCGACTTACCAAACCTAACCAAACTCCGAATACCCGAGAGTACTATCTGGGAGACAGACGGTGGGTGCTAACGTCCATCGTCAAAAGGGAAACAACCCTAACCTACAGCTAAGGTCCCCAAGTCATAGTTAAGTGGGAAAGCATGTGGGATTACTCAGACAACCAGGAGGTTGGCTTAGAAGCAGCCATCCTTTAAAGATAGCGTAACAGCTCACTGGTCAAGTG
>SEDW01001320.1 GCA_004193325.1 Pseudomonadota bacterium
AGTGCTCGACACCAAACCAGTGACCTATCTCGTGCGGCACACCGAGCAAACCGCCAAGGGTCGCAAGAACTGCTAGAACGATCAGAGGCAAAGTCATGATCCATGAGGATTCATGGCCGTGAATACCGGCTTTTTCCTTGCCCCAGAAAGTCTGAGTCAACATGCGGATCGTATATACACCCGTGATGAAGGCCGCGATCAGCCCGGCAGCAAAGAGCAGCCAACTACCGCGAGGAGCGGAGAGTGCGTAGTAGAGAATTTCGTCCTTACTGAAAAAGCCCGAGAAGATCGGCAAACCGACGATCGCCGCACTACCGAGGAGCATCGTGATGTGAGTGATTGGCATTGCTTTGGCGAGGCCGCCCATCTTTCTCATGTCCTGCTCGCCATCGCAGCCGTGGATGACAGATCCCGCGCCGAGGAAGAGAAGGGCTTTAAAGAAAGCGTGTGTCATGAGGTGAAAGACCGCAGTCTGGTAGGCACCGACGCCAAGGGCGAGGAACATAAAACCCAACTGGGACACTGTGGAATAAGCCAAAACCTTTTTGATATCCGTCTGCGCAAGGGCCAGGACACCACCAAGGAGAGCCGTGAGTGCACCTGTATAAGCAACGACTGTCATCAGCTCAGGAGTGAGTTCGAAGACAAAGGTCATACGAGCGAAGAGATAGATACCAGCAGTAACCATGGTCGCAGCATGGATCAGCGCCGAGACTGGAGTAGGACCAGCCATCGCATCGGGGAGCCATACATAGAGTGGGAACTGTGCGGATTTACCCGTTGCAGCAAAGAAGAGACAGATCGCAGCCAGCCCGAGGATCCCAATCGAAATCGCCGGGGATATGCGCGCCGCCATTTCCACAAAGGAAAGAGTGCCGAGTTGAACGTAGAGCATACACATGCCGAGTACAAAGCCAAGGTCACCCACGCGGTTCACAAGAAAGGCCTTGCGGGCCGCATCGGCGTTCGCTTCTTCTTCATACCAGTAACTGATGAGGAGATAGGAACAGAGACCCACGCCTTCCCAACCGAAGAAGAGGAAGAGGAGGTT
>SEDW01000272.1 GCA_004193325.1 Pseudomonadota bacterium
AGTTCGTTTGGATTATAGACGACGCTCTGATTTTGCCAACGCCGTTGGCTTTCAAGTCACAGTTGGCAATCAAGTTCTTCCAGCGGTAACTGTAACGCAGAATACGTGGCAGGAGTATCGCACTCTCGTTAAAGCTGAGTCCATCGAAGCTATCCTCGCCGTTGAGGAGACGACTCGTCACGCCGCCGGGAACGGGACGCTGATTGATAATGTGCGAATTTATGATTTGGGGTCGGGCAAGGAGTAAACGGACATTCTTTATCCAAAAGACAATGGCGTCCAAGATTGGGCGCCATTTTTTTTATGAATTTGGCAGTGGGTGTTAAAGGGCAAGGTTCTGTCTCGAAGATAATTGTCGAAACATTCAACAATGACTAAATCAAAGACCAGTGATTACAACGTCCTAAAATCAAAAACCATCATAACTCGTCGATATTATTCAATTTAAAAACTTGGTTATCTGGCCAGTGATTTGCATTAACCCTCTTAGATAAACCGGAGGCCGCAAATTGAATGGAAAAATTTTGCCAGTGTCGGCGAGACGCTTGCTGCTAATCATTGCCCTTCCCTTCTTGAGCTTTGGTTGCGAGAAGCTCAGTAATGAAAAAGATGATCTTGCGTTGACCTGTGGCTCCGACTTTAAGCTGTCGGAGAGCGGTAAATATATTCAATTTCGGAATGAAGATCTGGGACTGTTGGACGCGAATTCCGTTGCGAGTATACAGAGCCTCGCTGTAACTGATGGCAAATCGGTCGAACTGCGAGTGAGCTCCAGAGGATGCGTTGCTTATGCTGGAGAAGAGGTACTTGCTAGAGCAAGTATAAATGGGAGAATGCTTTCGGCTGTCGTAGTGAAGAATGAAGAAAATTTGGAAAAAATCTTTGCGAAATTAACCGAAGTTAAATCACCAGAATTCACTTTTAGTTGTCCTGCTAACGGGTTAGTTGCAGGAAGCTCCGTTTCACTTCCTCTGACAGTTGAAAGCAACCATCTGCAGAACCTTTCTTACGAACTCTACGCAAGGTCACTAAAAACAAAAGACCTTAGAAAAATCTTTACGAAGCCGTTTGGAAGCCTCTCGCCCACCTTAGCAAACATAGATATTTCTGACCTACCTGCAGCTGAATATGCTATCGAGGTCTATCAATCCAATATGCAAGGTGACAGTCTAAATAACTTTGAGTTTGTTCATTTCGATCAGCCATGCAACCTACACAAAATCAATAATCTTAAAGATATTGAAAGCGACTTTACGCCTCAAATTGTCAAAAAAGGTGAGCCGATTCAAATTCCTTCCATTGATAACGTAGAATACGAAAGCTGCGTTGAACTCATCAAAGAAGATTCATTGGTAAATTCATGCCAGCCTAGTTCGTACTGCAAGGATACAGGCTCATTTACTCGAGTTAAAAATCTGGTAGCTGAATCACCTGGATTCTTCAAATATTTCTATAAAGCAGTTGACCAGATAGGACGATTTTCGAATCTAGCTTGCGCTACTGTCCTGGTAAGTGATACGGCTCCAAAAATTGAGCTTCGATGGTCAGATCTGAAGCTTGCGAAGCAAAATTCCCTATTGAGTGATTTCAATCCAATCATACACGCTACAGTGAAAGCAACTCATTCTATAGTGAAAGAAAAGGATCTTAATCTACAATGTCGAGGCGTTTTTAAACTAGCCACTGGCGAAAGCATCTCGGCTTCTTCTGTAAAATGTATTTCGGGTGAGTGCAAAGGATTTGACCTGTCGCAATTTGTGCCCTGTGAAGGAAAAATCGATCTTGACTTTCGCGCGGCATATTCACGGACAGAATTGACTAAATCAATTTTTGAACTTGAGGCCCGTGCTTCGGATGGGGCCAATCATATAGCTTCAGAAACAATTTCTTTTTGGCTGGATCGAAGCAAGATTAAAATGAAGATCACCTCAGAGACGACTTTCAAAAACTCGACTGTCATAAATCGAGATCCAGTAAAATTCTTTGGATCGAAGGCTAGTGACTTTGCGCTTCTACTGCCGATTATCGACAATGAAGACAGCAAAAACAAATCCATACTCAAAATTTTTTCCAATGGAGAATCTTCCCAATATTTAAAGTTCTCAGAAGAATTTCAGAACCTAGTACAGGTTGTGAATGATCCCTCAGGCAATATCTATGTAATTTGGGCAAACAAGAAAGATGAGTCCACATCAGATACCTACCTCAATTGTATCGCAACTGAAGTGAAAGACACCCAGTTAAAGAAGATCTCCTCAGTTACTTTAGATGTATGCGGGTCGATGTCTTTTTGGAGCGACTCGAAAAGCGGGTTGTGGCACCAACTTTCCTTCACCGATGACTCGCAAGACATCGTAAAATACTCAAATGATCAGATCAACACATTCTCCTTCCAGGAAGGTACAATTGAAGACGATTGCGCTATTTCATGGGCCAGCATTGTTCACGATCAGCTCTATTTCTTCTGCGATGCAGTCTATATAACACCAGTAGAAACTATTAATCCGAAGCGAATTATTGATGTCGATCTGTCCTCGCAAGATTTCAAACTCGAAGATAACGATGGAAAGATCTGGTTTATCTCGCGCGAACCTGAAAAGAAATCAGGCTACGCATTAAACGGAATTTTTTACGACTTGACGAGCGAAATTGCAGGAGCATTGCCTGGCCAAGACAATATTAGCCGGATCAATGGGGAGGTGGTTATCAATGGTAAGATTTGGAACAATCAGAAGCTCGCATTCCTCGATGTTCGTCCTGAAATAAGAAAAAACAATATTGCTGAGAACATTTATTTCTCAGAAAATTCATTTCCAATCAGTTGTAACTCTAAAGGGGCAACCGTATTCTCATCAAAAGGAGACGTTTTTTGGCCTTTAGCGGAGCTGCTGTCTGATCGATCGGAATGGCCAATCGCATGTAAAAATCTGAGAACTCAAGATTTAAAATCAATTTCGGTCATTGGCAAGACCGCATCGTTGATCGAATTCAGAAACGAATCTTGGATACGTTTAGGCGAGACGCAGTATCCTTATGAAGGTCGTGCACCCATTGCTTACGTTAATCAATTCAACAATTTCCTTACAGTGTTGCATATTGATGGAGAAATCTTGCAACTCCAGAACAATAAGTGGGCACCGCTTAAGAGAACATTCCCGCAAGAATTAGACTCATCTCAGTTTTACATAACGTACATTCTCAACAATCAGTACCTGGCGATATTACAAGGAACCACGCTCTTTTTGAGCCGTGATGGAATCAGTTGGGAAACCGCTGTACAGAATCTGTCAATGTTTCAAATGGTGATGCCGAATTATATTCAGTCAGCAAGTGACGGTAAGATTTTTTTCATAGTTGACCTGAACAAAATCTACTCTTGGCAGAACGGCAAATTAAATCTTGAGTACGAGATTGATAACATAGCCCAAACATCGATATCTGAGTGCAGAGGAGACGTATGGATGATCACCAACACTCGAGTTGCTCAGGGGAAGAAGATCAAGATATCGAAATACAATCCGACTCTTAAAATAAATCAAGACTTTGAGATAAATGGCAGCTTTAAAGATGGCGCGCTCGCTATGAGAATGCAATGTTTGGATGAAAATCGCATTTTAATAAAAATGAACGAACCTGGAAGTTCCGAGGTGAAAGACTACGTCTACTCTACAACTGACGGTACCGGCCGCTTCCTCATCAATAAGCAAGGCAATACTTTTTTGACTGATTTTTATTGGAAGGATACCGCAAAGGTTTTCGTACGCGAGGATAAAGTTTACGATTATGATTTTAACGAAATTGATAGTTCTGCACTCGCCGGATTCAACTCAAACGTTACGGAATATTTCCACATGGCTTACCGAGATGACTGGGATCGCATCTGGTACTACTCAGCAAATTCAATCGGCCTGATTGATCTTGACCTTTGAAAATAGATAAGGAGGGGAAGATCCCCTCGCATTTTAGAGACAACCTTCAATCACAGGGACAATTTTTCCCTCACCCATTCGCTCTGCGCAGCACCCTTAAGTGCAGTGACTATCTCTAGCCCGAATTCGATTGCTGTCCCAGGGCCACGACTAGTGATTAGATGCTCGTCAACGACAACTTTGCTCCCTGTGTAGGTAGCTTCCGCAGCGCGAAGCTTGTCTTCGGTCCCAGGGTAACCGGTAACCGAGCGGCCTTTCAACATTCCGTATTCAGCAAGAACTGTCGGCGCCGCGCAAATTGCAGCCACATACTTATCTTTACCGATCTGTTTCTCTAAAAGAGCCCCAACACGTGCATCGTCTTTCAGAGCCTGAACTCCAGGTCCACCTGGAAGGATCACCATCGTAAAGTTTTCATTGATGGCCGTTTCCATCGATTCGTCTGCTTCGATATTGATTCCGTGTGCACCGTGAACGATTTTACCTTTTAACGAGTAGGTCTTCACATTTACATCGGCGCGCCGAAGCACATCAATCACTGCAATCGCTTCTATTTCTTCGAAACCGTCTGCGAGAATCATAGCTACTTTTTGTTCCATAGCGCTCTCCTAAGGTTCAGAATCGATGGAGACGGTCAGTAAAGATTACTAACCGAATTGAGATCTTTATTTTTTAAATGTCAAAGTTGCTTTCATAATTCCAGAGTGCCCCGGGAATGTACAAATAATACCGTAGTTCGTTCCTGCTTTTAATGTCTTTGCTGGAATGGCAACGCTAGTCTTTCCTCCTCCTCCGACAGTTTCGGAATGAGCAACAAGTCCATCCATTTTAGGTGGCACGTGATCAGCGGTAGTAAGGGAAGCATTAGCAACTGCCTGTTGCTTTGCCACTTCTACGACCGCAATGTTATGCCCCATGATCTTCTTATCAAGTTTACCGCTATGCTCGAGATTCAGAGTAATTACTTTGCCTCGGCAACTTTCCGGAGCAGTAATATCTGCCAATTGCGTTCCACCGACCTGATATTGCATCGTATCAGTGCCTTGAATCGTGAGCTTACATTCCTTATCCAATTCCGCCGCAAAACCCTGAACCGAAACAAAACCAGCAAGAGCCAAACCGAGTAGACTTATCTTGATCATTAAATGTTACCCTTTGAACAGTTAAACAGGCATAAACGCCTCAATTAGACT
>SEDW01001321.1 GCA_004193325.1 Pseudomonadota bacterium
GGAACACTGCTCGAGACCTTGGGCTTTCGAATCGCCGAAGGAACCAAATGGAAAGTGACGTTGAGCATCACGGCCATCAGTGGAATCATCACACAGACGGCCCTATTCATTCAGAAACGAAGATACTGATCAGGATTTTTTGACAAACTCGGATTTGAGATTCATTGCACCGACGCCATCGATCTTGCACGCGATGTTATGGTCATCCGCTCCATCGATGAGGCGAATCCCCTTAACCTTCGTCCCTACTTTCACGACGTTCGAAGAACCTTTGATTTTAAGGTCTTTGATAACAGTGACAGAATCACCATCCTGCAGAACGTTGCCGTGGGCATCCTTAACAACCGTCGCGCCGTCCACAGCATCTTCAGCTTCTGCTGATGAATTGGCAGCCCATTCGTTGGAACAATCCGGACAGATCCAGAGGTCGCGGTCTTGGTATATGTATTCTCCACCGCATTTTGGGCATTTTGTGGGCTCGGACATAGGTCACCTCGGAAAGTCTCAATTTCGAAACAGCTTACTGCGCATAAATAGCCTAAAATCCTCAGAATTACAATTGAATCGATCGGCTATCCTGTAGGATGATGCCTGGACGATTGTGCGGAATCGAGGACATCATGGTGGCTTTAGAAGCAGATCTAATCTTTATCAACGGCAAGATCTCCACTTTGGATCCCAAACAGAGCGAGGCTTCGGCCCTTGCCATTCGTGGCAGTAAAATTTTAAAGGTGGGTAGCGAGATCGATGTGATGGCACACAAAGGCCTCGCGACAAAAGTTATCGATCTCAAAAATCGGCGCGTCACCCCCGGTCTCATCGATAGCCATATTCACGTGATTAGAGGCGGTCTCAATTATAATATGGAACTTCGCTGGGACGGCGTGGACTCACTGGCCGTCGCCCTGAGGATGCTCAAGGAACAGGCTCAGAGAACTCCAGCTCCTCAATGGGTGCGAGTAGTCGGTGGATTTACTGAGCACCAGTTTCGCGAGAAGCGTCTGCCAACCATCGATGAAATCAACAAGGCCGCCCCTGATACTCCTGT
>SEDW01000273.1 GCA_004193325.1 Pseudomonadota bacterium
AGCAGTACCAATGGTAACGTTGAGATTACCTTTACGCCAGGAACCGAAGCAGATTTGAGTGGGCACAATATTAAGCTTTGCACGGCTGCTAACTGCGCGACGGGATGCTTGGCCGCGCAGACTTCCATCACTTCTCCCGCTGTTCTCAGTTCGGTTCCGGACGGCAATTATTATGCTTGTATTCAAAGTGTTGATAGCTCAGGCAATACGTCTCCCTACGTGGCTACGAATGCAACCGTCGTTGTCGATAAGACAGCGCCACTCATAGAAGTTGGACCTAATCTCTTTAGCACGAGCCCTATATCGATCACCCCTACGGTGAGTGATATTGGGAGTGGAGTTGCCAGTTATTCTTGGACCCAAGTCAGCGGTCCGGGAACAGCGACGTTCACTCCAGCAAATGACAAGGATACTGTCCTTGACGCAGACACCGATGGAACCTACGTGATGCGGCTGACGGTGGAGGATAATCTAGGAAACATTGGTTTCGATGACCTCATTTATACGCGCGATACCGTGCTTCCTCTTGTTAATGTTGGAGCTGACCGGATCACAAATGCGGCCCTATCTCTCACGCCGACTGTGAGCGATGTAGGTTCTGGGATTGTATCTTATGCGTGGACTAAGGTGAGTGGGGCAGGCACTGTCACATTTGGGTCGGCAGCGAGCCGAGATACGAGCGTTACGATCATTGCGGATGGTCCTCATGTCTTACGTTTAACTGTGAGAGATGCCGCCGGCAACAGTGCGTCCGACGATCTTATCGTTACCAAAGACTCCCTTGCCCCTATTGTGAACGTCGGGTCCGATCGTTTCACCAATGCTGCGATCGCTCTTACGCCGACCGTGACGGAATCGGGATCAGGTGTCGCAACCTATTCGTGGAGCCGTGTGAGCGGCCCGGGGACTGTAACATTCGGATCGAGTACTGCCAAAGACAGTACAATGGCCTTTGCCTCAGATGGGGCTTATGTTCTTCGACTTACAGTCGTCGACAATGCCGGCAACAGTGCTTCTGATGACATTGCCGTCACTTATAATACGGCTATTCCCACCGTCAATGTCGGTGCAGATCTGATCACTCGAACGACAGTCTCTATGATTCCGACCGTGTCATCGGCTGGATCGATCGCCACCTATCTCTGGTCGAAAGTATCCGGTCCAGGGACTGCAACATTCAGTACAGCCTCTGCAAAAGACAGCACGATCGCGGTCAATGCCGATGGCGTCTATGTCTTCCAATTGACGGTCACCGATAACGCCGGCAACACGGCGAGCGATAGTTTCACTCTCACAAAGGATACAGTAGCCCCGACAGTGAACGTGGGAGCTGATATCTTCACAGGCGTAACGGTTTCGATCACTCCAAGTGCAAGCGATGCCGATTCCGGGGTTGCCAGCTTTGCCTGGACCCGCATCAGCGGTCCTGCAGGCTTGACCTTTGGCGATGCGGCGGCCAAGGATACGACTGTAGTGACGAGCAGCGATGGGGTCTATGTCCTCCGCCTTACCGTAACGGATCGTGCCGGTAATACTACAACAGATGAATTGACTCTCACCAAGGACACTACGACCGCCAGTATCAGTGTCGGCTCCGATATCATTACAGCGAGCACGGCCTCTGTTGTTCCGACTGTTACAGCTAATAGCGGTGTCGTGAGCTATGCGTGGAGCATGGTAAGCGGACCAGGTTCGGTGACGTTCGGTAGTGCTTCGGCCAAGGACACCACAATCGCGGTCGACACGGATGGCGTCTACGTCCTAAGACTCACAGTCGTCGATAATTTAGCTAACGTTTTAACTGATGATCTGACTCTTACGAAAGACTCCATCGCACCATCGGTGACTATGGGCGCTAATCGCTACACCAACACATCGGTCAGCCTTAGTCCTGCCGCGACAGATACAGGCGGGAGCGGTATCGCAAGCTATGCATGGTCGCAAATCAGTGGGAGCGGTACGGCAACCTTCGGTTCATCATCCACCAAAAACACATCGGTTACCCTAAGCGCTGACGGTGCTTACACACTTCGTTTGACCGTCATCGATAACGCTGGCAACACAACCAGTGGAGACATTGTAATCACAAAGGATACTGGTCTTCCTACGGTTAATGCGGGCGCCGATGCGATATCAAGTTCGACTATCATTTCAACTGCGACGGCCTCGGCGGCAAGTGGTATAGCAAGTTATGCCTGGACTATGCTCGTCGGGCCAGGTGTTATCACCTTCGGTTCTGCCACTGCGCTGAATACCAGTATCGCCGCTTCTATGGATGGCACCTATTCCATCCGTTTGACCGTCATCGATAATGCCGGAAATTCACAGTCGGACGACGTAGTATTCATCAAGGATACTGGCAATCCCTCGGTGAACGTTGGAGTGGATCAGACATCGAATGCAGGTATTACAATCGTTCCTACCGTTACCGACAGCGTGAGTGGTGTTGCCAGTTACTCTTGGACTCAAGAGAGTGGGCCGGGCACTATTACCTTTGGATCCGCACTCACGAAGAATACAACGGCCGCTGCATCGACAGATGGCGCCTATACCCTTCGCCTTACTGTGACCGACAATGCAGGTAACAGTTCGAGTGATGATCTGATCTACTATAAATCGACTGCAGCACCTACCGTGAACGTGGGGGCCGATCGCGTTTCCAATACCTCAATCTCGATCACCGCAATAGCTACGGCTAGTAGCGGCATCGCAAGCTATGCCTGGACTAAGATCAGCGGGGCTGGTGTCGTGACCTTCGGCTCGCCAGCGGCTCTTAACACGACAGCGGCGGCGAGCACCGACGATAGCTACGTGCTGCGATTAACCGTAACCGATAATGCCGGCAACGTGGGATACGATGAACTGACTTTCGAGCGCGACACGGTCGCTCCTGTTGTTTCAGTAGGCGGCAATCGTTTGAGCAACAGCACAATATCTCTCGTTCCAAGCGCTAGCGATGCTTTCAGCGGCATTGCTTCTTATGCGTGGACTCAAACGAGTGGCAGTCCTGTCATCACCTTCGGTTCTCCCTCAGCGAAAGATACAACTGTCACAGCGAGTGTGGATGGTTCGGCCTTGATTCGCCTAACCGTAACCGACCGCGCCGGCAACAGCGCTCATGATGAGCTAACATTCACCCGTAGTACATCAGTGCCTGTTGTGAATGTGGGAGCCGATCATACGACGAACGGTAACCTTTCGCTTCTCACTTCAGTCACATCAGCAAATCCTATCGTCACCGATTCGGCAGGAAACGTAGGGTATGATGAACTCACCTATCTAAAGGACACGGTTGCGCCCGTCGTGTCCGTGGGATCAAACCGGCTGAGCAGCACGATGATTTCTGTCATTCCCACAGTGAGTGATGCCTCAAGCGGTGTCGCGAGTTATTCATGGACCAAGGTCAGTGGCACTCCGGCTATTACCTTTAGCAATCCTAGCGCGAAGGATACCGATGTCACGGCCAGCATCGATGGATCTGCGGTCATTCGCCTGACCGTGACAGACGTAGCCGGAAACAGTGCTTATGATGAATTTACCTATACACGGAATACGTCAGTACCCGTCGTTGACTTAGGAATCGATCGCGCATCGAACAGCAGCCTCTCGCTCACACCGACAGTAACCGCTTCGAACGCTATCGCGACCTACGCCTGGACTCAAGTGAGCGGGAGCGGGACGATCACCTTCGGTAGCCCAAGCGCCAAGGATACGACTGTAACGGCGAGTGCCGACGATACCTACGTCCTGAGACTTACCGTCACCGATGTCGGCGGCAACGTCGGATATGACGATCTAACATTCCGCAAAGATACCGTTGCGCCTGTGGTTTCAGTCGGCGGCAACCGCGTGAGTAACAGCACTATAAGCGTAACACCCACGGCGAGCGACGCCTTTAGCGGTATCGCGAGCTATGCCTGGACGAAGGTGAGTGGAGCGCCGAACGTCACCTTCAGCGCACCTTCGGCCAAGGATACGAACGTCACAGCCAGTGCCGACGGGGCAGTGGTGATTCGATTGACCGTCACGGATAACGCTGGAAACAGCTCGTATAGTGAGCTCACTTATACCCGAAGCAATTCCGCTCCAGTGGTCGATGTGGGAGTGGATCGCACAGCGAACACAAGCCTTTCGCTCGTGCCAACTGTCACAGCAGCCAACGCGGTTGCGAGTTATGCCTGGCAATACGGACGTCACAGCGAGCGCTGATGGTGCCGTGGTCCTTCGATTGACCGTCACCGATTACGCGGGCAACAGCGCCTACAGCGAACTTACCTTTACTCGAAGCAATGCAGTGCCAGTCGTCGACGTAGGAATTGATCGGGCATCGAAGACAAGTCTCTCGCTCGTGCCTTCAGTGAGCTCCACCAATGCAGTGGCGAGCTATGCCTGGACTAAAGTGAGCGGCAGCGGGACTATCACCTTCGGCAGCCCAAGCGCGAAGGATACCACGGTCGCAGCGAGTGTTGACGATACTTATGTCTTAAGGTTGACTGTCACTGACGTCGCCGGAAACGTAGGATTCGACGAATTAACATTTAAAAAAGATACTGTCCTTCCTCTGGTCTCAGTCGGCGGCAACCGCTTAAGCAACACGACGATTAGCATGACGCCTACGGCGAGCGATGCCTTCAGTGGGATTGCAACTTATGCCTGGACAAAGACGAGTGGTACTCCAAACGTGACCTTTAGCGCGGCCACTGCTATGAATACGGATATTACAGCAAGTACCGACGGCGCCGTGGTCATTCGATTGACTGTCACAGATAACGCTGGAAACAGCGCCTACAGCGAGTTCACCTTCACTCGAAGCAGCAGCGTCCCAGTAGTCGACGTGGGTATCGATCGCAGCTCGAATACGAGTCTTTCGCTTGTGCCAACCGTCACGGCGGCGAACTCAGTTGCGACTTATGCCTGGACCAAAACGAGTGGCAGCGGAACGATTACTTTCGGCAGTCCAACCGCGAAGGATACGACGATCAGCGCCAGTGCTGATGATACCTATGTTTTACGTTTGACCGTAACAGATGTCGCCGGCAACGTGGGATTCGATGAACTCACATTCCGCAAAGATACTGTCGTTCCCGTCGTGTCAGTCGGCGGCAACCGCTTGAGTAACACGACGATTAGCTTAACGCCTACAGCGAGCGACGCATTCACTGGTATAGCCACTTATGCCTGGACGAAGACAAGTGGTACCCCTAATGTTACCTTCAGTGCTGCCTCGGCTCTGAATACGGATGTGACTGCGAGTGCCGATGGCGCCGTGGTCCTTCGGTTGACTGTCACGGATAACGCTGGTAATAGCGCTTACAGTGAGCTTACCTTTACTCGTAATAGCACCGCTCCTGTCGTGAATGTAGGAGCTGATCGCACATCGAACACGAGCGTCTCCATCGTGCCTACCGTCACGGCGACTAACACAGTCGCGACCTATGCGTGGACTAAAATAAGTGGGAGCGGAACGATCACTTTCGGTAGCCCGAGTGCTAAGGATACAACGATCGCTGCGAGTGCGGATGATACTTACGTGTTACGGTTGACCGTCACTGACGTCGCCGGCAACGTAGGATTCGATGAACTGACCTTCCGCAAAGACACAGTCGTTCCTGTTGTTTCAGTCGGCGGCAACCGTTTGAGTAACACAACGATAAGCGTTACGCCTACGGCGAGTGACGCCTTCAGCGGAATTGCAACCTATGCCTGGACGAAGGTGAGTGGCACACCTAACGTCACGTTCAGTGCTGCATCCGCTCTGAATACGGATGTCACAGCCAGTGCCGACGGTGCGGTGGTGATTCGATTGACTGTTACAGATAATGCTGGAAACAGCGCTTACAGCGAATTGACGTTTACGCGTAGCACATCAGCTCCAGTCGTCAATGTAGGTGTAGATCAGGCATCGAATTCAAATCCTGCGTTTTTTCCAACCGTCACTGCAGCTAACACAATTGCAAGCTACGCTTGGACCAAAACGAGTGGTAGCGGGACAATTTCCTTCGGCAGCGCAAGCGCGAAGGATACCTGGGTCTCAGCGACTGTGGATGATACCTATGTCCTTAGACTGACCGTCACGGACGTAGCCGGCAACGTCGGTTTCGACGAAGCCACATTTCGCAAAGATACGGTAGCTCCCGTCGTTTCAGTCGGAAGCGATCGCTTGAGCAACACGACGATTAGCCTCGCGCCTACGGCGAGCGATGCCTTTAGCGGTATCGCAAGCTATGCTTGGACCAAGGTGAGTGGTACTCCTAACGTCACCTTTAGTGCCGCGTCTGCTTTGAATACGAACGTCACAGCCAGTGCCGATGGTGCCGTGGTCCTTCGATTGACAGTCACCGACAACGCGGGTAACAGTGCTTATGATGAGCTGACCTTCACCCGAAGCAATTCCGCTCCAGTCGTAGCAGTTGGTGTCGATCGACTGTCGAACACAGGGGTGTCCGTCATTCCCACAGTTACGAGCTCGAATGGGGTGGCCTCCTATGCCTGGACTAAGATCAGCGGGACGGGAACGATTACTTTTGGTACGCCGGCCGCCAAGGATACAAGTATTTCGGCCAGTGTTGATGGGGTGTTTGTCCTTCGTCTAACGGTAGTTGATAACGCCGGGAACAGCGGCTTTGATGAGCTTACATACGAACGGGATGCGACGGCTCCTACTTTGCCATCAAGCGTGGGATTCAATTCCACTTACTCCATGACAACGTCTTTTAACTTGGCATGGGCAGCGAGTACGGACGTGAATGCCGTAAATTATCGTTACAGAATTTGTACCTCGAACAACTGCAGCACGGGATGTGGGTTAGCCGCCTCGACGACGAGCCTATCGGCAACCGTAACGGGTACGACGGGTTCCACCTATTACGGCTGCGTGCAAGCCTACGATACGGCGCCCAACACCACAGCTTATGTAACGTCTCTGAATTCAATCACAGTTGATACCTCGGCACCGGTCTTCGGCGGTATCGCCAGCGCCGACGTCATGGGAAGCTGGGATGATGGAAGCGGAAAAATCAAAATCACTTTGCTTCAAGTGCCCGATGCACGAATCAAGCAATATCAGGTGTTTTTCAGTCTTAGTTCGACATTCTCAAGTTTTAACCTGTCGAGCCCAATAGCAACAATCAATCGTGGTGACGCCACCTACGACAGCAGCACGAGCGACAAGGATTTTCTAATCAAACGGCCTCTTGCTGATTTGGCCGAAGGCTATTACCACGTTCGTTATGTTACAGAGCCTTATATCGCTGCTGATGGAAACACCGTGGTTTCATCGCTCGTTTCAATTTTGAAAGACACGCCGGGCTATGCGCTCATCCCTCGTAAATATTCTGGCCTGGCCTACGATTATTATATGATGCGCTATGAAGCGTCCCTTTCCGCTTCTGGCACGAACGGCGGTGGCGATGCGGTCTCTACTTCAGAAACAAACGTAACCGCCTGTTCCTCTAAGTTTCATACGAGCGGCACTGTCTCAGATGCAACCTGTGGAACTCGCGTGATTACCAAAGCCGCAGTGAGTGCATCGGGCGCTACAGCCGCCGCGCAGATATCCTGGTCGGGTTCGTACTTTGCTTGCCGAAATGCAAGCTCCACCAATGCTAAGATTCGCTTGCCGACGACGGAAGAGTGGAGACGCGCAGCCTTGTACACAGACAGAGACTACACTGCCATGTGGACAAACTTCACAAACAACGCAGCTACGCAATGCCGTGTGAACGCAGGATCGGCAGCCCTGACCGGAGCATCCTCCGATTGCAAATCGGCTCTAGGCGTTATGGATATGGCCGGAAACCTCAGGGAGTGGGTCGACAACCGCATGATGCCTTATTCGATTTCGGGAAATAGCGAAAGTCGATTTAGCTACGGGCCTACCATTGGACGCACGCTGATGAATGGCCTCGATAATATCGTGAACCGCTACCACACGGTTACCCCCTCTTCGAACGGTTTAGCTCTTGCGATGGGCGCAGATTTTAAAGCCCTTTCCCCATCTCCTTTACAAAAGCAATATGGTGCGGATGTTCAGAACTGGACCGATCCAACGACAGCTAACCTTACCGAGATCGGCTTTCGCTGTGTTGGATTCCGTGCGGACGCTCTTCCCACGCCGACTCAAGTTGCTCTACCCGATGAACCCAAATTCACTACGGCCGATGTAGCCGTTGCTGGTCGTGTACCAGAAATCTTTTACGCCCAGGATAAGCAGATCGAATCTGTGGCAACGGTTATCACGGGCAACCTCACGGACTCCGTGGCAGCTGGCCGCGTAGACGTCTCCTGGAAACCATGGCAGAAAAATGTTTGCAACACATCAGGTACCTGCAGCAAGTCTGATGCTGGCCTTAGTTACAAGATCTACCGCTTTATCGAGCCCAATCGCTTTTCGAATCGCACCCCGACAACCTGGGCGCTCGGTATATCGGGAAGTGCTTATGCGAGCGATACACCTCTCGATCCGCTTGCAGTCGATGCGAGTGGCGACCGCATCTTTGATACGACAAGTACCGATGGACGCCTCCTCACGACGGTTGGAGGATGCGCGAGCTCATCGCAGGCTTCTTGTGTTTACTCCGATCTTTCCACAGCCAACGGGGGGAGCTTGGATGTGAGCAAGATCTACAATTATATGTTGGTTGTCGAAGACTCTGAGGGCAATGCAGTCCTCCCATTGAGCCAGCGCTATCGATCGCCTTACCTGGCTGGACCGGCTGTCGGATCAGGATCTTCATTTCGAATGGAGCCGCGTCTCCGTCGCGCAAGTGTTTTCCTTGAAGATGAATACCACCAAAATTCACGCACCCGCCCCCAGATCATGGTGCGAGTGCCTATGGATAAGTCGGGTCAGGATCATGACTATTTCGTCCAGAAATACGAGCCCTCAGCTTATTCAGGCGCGGCCGTCAACAATAGCCCTGTGGGATCAGCTAACTGGCCTCTTCAGACCAGTTCCGGGACATGGGTTGCAAACGCGGCCATGTGCTACGATATTTTCAATCGTACAGGCCAACTCAATCAAACAGCCTGCGGCAACGGCACGCAAATCAATACAACGACTCTGACACTGCAGAGCAAAAGGAACACAACGCCTACATCGAGTCTCGACCAAGGCGCATCCTGGATGGCTTGCCGCCAAAGCGATTTTAACGACGGCGATGGAAGCGCCTATAATTTGCGCATGATCAC
>SEDW01000274.1 GCA_004193325.1 Pseudomonadota bacterium
CTTGTGAGCGATTTCGACATGACTCAGACCATTGATCATCACGTTGGCATCGCCCGTCACGACAATCCCTGGAATGAGAAAATCATTGAATCGCTCGCGCACTGCATTGATTGCGTCCGAGCCGAATTCCACAGGACTCAGATGGTTGTCGGCAATAATCAACATCGGCTTTTGCGTGATGTTCAGTGCTTTCTTCAAGCTGCTCAGTGATTCGGCACTCACGGTCGAATAACCCCAATTCTGGAGAAGCATGACAAGAGCTTCACGAGCGAAAAAATCGTCATCAACCACAGCGATGAGGACTTCACGAGAAGGCGGAAAATCAAATCTCTCCATTTTGATTTCATGACTGCTACGAGGGTTCATCACCAAGGGAACACACAGTTCAAAGACAGAACCCTTTCCAATCGTCGAAGATACTTGGATCTTGAATCCTTGCATCAATGCGGCACGTCGAACGATTGAAAGGCCAAGGCCTACGCTGTCTCGTTCTTCCACTTTCGGATCAAGCCTGACGAAAGGGTCGAAAATCTCTTCGAATCTTTCCGATGGAATTCCTATACCTGTATCCTTGACAGTTATGAAGACATGACCGTCCTTTAAGTTGCACTCAATCTCCACAGATCCTATTGTCGTATATTTTATGGCATTGGAAATCAGATTCAGAAGCATTCTTCTTAACAGTCCCGCATCGGCCAATACCCAAATCTCTTGTTCCGATCGAATGCTCAGTGATATTCCTTTTCTCTTTGCAACAGGCTCCTGACTGGCTTTCAATTGCATCAAAATTGACGTCAAAGAAACTTCTTCGATTCTTTTTTCATTTTTTTCGTAGTCGAGCATGCTCAAATCCATCAACTCCAGAAGCATCTCAGAAATCAAATTCGATATATCTTTCATTTTCTCGAAATGCTTTCCAATCGATTTCACATCGTCGTGCTCACTGGCATGCGCCAGGATCAATCCCAAGGCATGAACGGGCTGACGTAAATCGTGGCTGGTCACTGCAAGCAACTGCAAACGCTCCCGATCTGCGATTTCGAGCTGTCTGTTTTTTTCTTCCAGCGTTTTTACGAGAATTTCGTTATCGGCAACCAGACAGAAGAGGCGGGATCCTGCGTTGTGATGCATAAAGCTCATCAGAAGACTGATGATCCACACGGCCAAAAGAAAAGCGGCAACCGGCATTTCGGAATCGCTTGGCCTGAAATACCAAAATGCTGTGTAAGGGAGCAAGGAGGCCGAAACCAAGACAAGGAGCGCCGGAAGCACCGCCGAAACATACATGACTGCGCCAGTCGTGATGATCAAAACAAAAGCAGTCAGCACGAGCTGACGTGCAGGATCCAACACAGGCAACGCGATTATCGCAAGACTTCCTAAAATCACTCCGTGCGTGAAAGCCGAAAAAAACACGAACCTTCGCCATTCTCGAACGCGCAACGGCCTTTCTCGATTTGCATCCTCATGATAGAGAGAAGTTGCAATTGTCCTGACCACTGTATAAATCAAATAGAAACTAACCCATAGACCCGCGATCGCTCGAGAAACGGCTGGATGAATGATGATGACTGCCGAAATAGCAAAAACAGCGTAAATCGGCAGGAAACCTTGGCCCGCTCCCATCACGGCAGCCAACTCCAAGTGCTGAAGCCTGTCTTTTCTGATTTGGCCATCTTCAAGATGAATTGATTTATTCATTTGATTCACCGTGAAAGCGACCATGTATTTTGGCTCAATACAAGATAATGTATTTGCCAAACCACTTCTAAATAAAATTATTTCTCAACAACTGATCGACGGCGATATTTTGCTAATTTCAACCTGCGATCAAAATCATGGTCCATGCTATCAAGCCTGCGACTTAAGTCAATCCGGTTTACTCTGCTTTCCAAAAAGATCATGTTCAGATTTTCAGGTTTTGCTGATGGTATGAAAATTCACTTTTCAAACAATATCGCGTTGGCATCGATCATTTTCGGGATGGGAGTTTGGGTGGCGTCCAGATGCCTACTGGATATATTGTTGAAAGACTGGTTATCTTCATTCATAGGCATAGGATTCTCTTTCATTCTTTTTTGGCGAGCTTTCAACACTGCAAAAGACGCCGCCCCTCGAAAAAACGATTTATTCTTGCTGCCGCCAACTCTTGTCTGGGCAACGTGGATGGCGCATCGGGAAGTTGATTTCTTCCAATGGTGGCTTCCGTTGGTTGCAATGATGGCATTTGTCGCATCCTTCAAAATTATTTTCTCGGTTCTCTTGGCTGGCATCGTACTCATTGCAACAGTGTCGATGCTATCTGGGCACATGGGCCGAACATTGGAATCTATTGGTTCAGCAGCGCTGATTGCAGCGAGCATCGCATTGCATCGAAAGTCGGTAGAAAAGCTGGAAGACAATTTCGATCAACGCATCAGCGATCTTCAGATGGTTCAAGATGCTACTCAAGCTTGGCACATCGAACTTGGATTGGACAATCACATAGTGCACATGAGCAGGAAGCTGGCAAACGACCTTGGAATTGCCAGTCGATTTCAGGGAATGCTGTTATCCGATATTTTTCACCCAGGCGATTATCTATCCATCGACAAGGCACGTCTCAAAGCGGTTGGACCACCTGATGAAGAGATCGATGCGACAGCAGCATGTGACTGCAGGCTGGTACGAAAAGATGGCAACATATTGTGGACGCATGCTCAATTTTTGCGTACCAGCGGCGAGAAGTCCAGGTTGATCATCGCATTGAAAAATATCGATGAACGCTTGCGACTGGAAAATATCAATCGAGAAAACCAACGCAAGCTGGCGGCTCAGGCACTTGAAATAGCCGCACAGTTCGACGCCGCTAAATCTGCGCTTCACGCGCGCCAGGAGGTGGAAAGACTTGCGCAGCATGATTTGCGCTCTCCTCTCAAAAGCATAGAGTCCGCAGTAGCTTTACTGCGCAAGGGACGCACACTGTCAAATACCGAAGAGCACCTGCTGACATCGATAGAGCGCACTGCTGCAAGGGCTCTTTCCATGGTAACCATGTCTCTGGATCTCTATCGCATGGAAGAAGGAACGTTCCGATTCATTCCGGAAACGATCGATCTGGTGGTGATCGGCCGGAATGTGATCGGCGAACTTATACGTCATGCGCGTTCCAAGAACGTCCGCCTTGAATTTAACGCGTCAATGGGTACTTTGAAAGCCGCAGGAAACAATCAACTCACAACATCCATTGTCGAAAATCTCGTTCGTAATGCCTTGGAAGCCGCACCAGAACAAAGCACGGTAACCATGGCCCTCTATCAAGGTGCCCGAGTGGGACTGCTAATTCACAACGAAGGCGTTGTACATGAATCGATTCGCCAGGATTTTTTCGAAAAATATGCCACTCACGGCAAACACGGTGGATTGGGGCTTGGCACTTATTCAGCCAGACTGATTGCTCGCGCACAAGGTGGCGATCTGACAATGACTACTTCGTCGGAGCGGGGTACATTGCTTATGTTGAAGCTCAATCGTGACAATGTCGAGCAAAGAAAGGATGAGGACCGTCTCGATCCGGATGCTTTTGGACCATCACTTCCGGGAAATTTGGTCAGTATCGAAATTTCACCAAAATCAGATTCCAAGCATGCGGCCATCGAACTATTGGTCGTCGAAGACGATGATTACAATTGGATGTTACTGTTGAGTTGGCTGCCTAGCCACGTCGGTGCACGTCGTGCAATCAATGGGAGGGAAGCAGTCGAAGCGTTGACGTCGAGGAGACCCGACATCATCATCATGGATCTTGAAATGCCGATAATGAACGGATTTGAAGCATTAACTCGAATTCGAGAAATGCAAAATTCTGCAGCAGAAGAGTCCAGCATCATCTATGCGTTCACTGGCTATGAAGACGTCGAGACATTAGAAAAAATAAAAAGCGCCGGCTTCGACGGAATTTTGGAAAAGCCTGTCAGGCAGGAGAAATTCGATGAAGTTCTGAAAGTTATTTCATCGAAGACAGAAATCAGCAGAGCCGACAACAAAGTGTGGATTGAGAAAAGATTCATTGAAGCATTTCCTACTTTTATCGAGTCGCGAAGAGCACTTGTGAACGACATAGAAAGATCCTTCGAAGCAGGAGATACTGCTTCAATGAAAAGAGCGGCACACACACTCGCTGGAAGTCCAGCCATTCATGGGTTTCAAGATGGAATTTTGATATGCAGAACACTTTATGACTCAAGAGTGATTGAAGATCATCAATCGATTCGGCACAATGTTTCGCTGTTGAGAAAAATTTTATCAAATCCCACCATTCGTTGAAGAATCAAATCATCTCGAATTTTCAATGTCTATTGAAAAATTTCTTGAAAACTGATTGATGCACTGTGCGTTTCGTGCGTTGTTTCAAACTTGTCACCAACCTTTTTTTCATAATTATGAATTTTCTCTTTACGTGGCGGCGTATATGATCTTATCTTTTTTAAAAATAAGAGTATAACGGTGAAAATTACTTGGTGCGTAGACTTTATTGTCTAAATGATTGGTGAGAAATTGCACACTGCAAATTGCTGAATTATCGAGGTGAAATCCACTATGGCGCGGTGTAGCAGTTTGCAGGTCATGACCGTATCTTTCTCTGTTTCTGAAGACCGCAAATCGGAGTCGGCTGTTCTGAAGATGCAAATCAGTAAGTTATTATGCGATTGCTGCGTTGTTCACCACCAAGGTCATCGTTCCGGTTTCCAATTTTGCCGGCGCGGAGACTCACAACGTCTAGCTCAGATTCAAGCCAGACAACAGGATGACGACAAACAAGATCAGCAGAATAACTCAGGATAAGCCAAAAAAAATGATAGGTTGCATGGACACGAGCCCAAGTTATGCTTTTTGTGCAAATCATTCATGAAAACCATCGGACGGCCCAAGACGGCAGTTACCCTTTTCGGGAGCAGTTGTCATGACTGAACTGATGCATAGGCTTACATCATTTGCCCGATGGCAAAGCTCTGGCATTCAACGATAGTGAAGTCCACGGTATCGATCGCTGCACTGCTTGTCGCCATGCAAGCATGCTGGTGGACCGATGCCGGCATGCTGCGCCTCAATGGCAGGAACTCGTTGCGGATCACATG
>SEDW01001322.1 GCA_004193325.1 Pseudomonadota bacterium
TACTCAAGACAAGAATTCGTTTGCTCGTCGTCGAAGCAAATACCAAAGTCGATATCTCTGTGGGGACGCTTTGCGGCGCTAAAATTCAGGCGATAGAACTAACTTTTGCTGAAGAGTCTGATAAAGCTGACGCGAAAGTTTTTGAGTATAAAGCGATGGATGAAAAATTCACCGCTACTGCGGAGAAACCTCTTATATTGAAGGGCCAAGTCCTTCAGCCGGGTCTCTATAACGTCTACATCGCCAGTCGAGACACAAGTCAGTCTGTCGCTCTTGGGGACATCGTTATCAAAAGTGATAAAGCGATAGCGGCGAAGCAAACATTCTTTCGCTCTATCTATCATCGTGCCACTAATAAAAATGCCTACAGCGAGATCGTTGAATCGGATCGTTGAGATCTTACAGCCGGATAATTCATGCGAAGTGTTTGGGCCGGTCGCTGTGCGATCGGCCCTTCTTATTGAAATGGCCAGATCAGGGACGCGAGTTGATCAAAATCCCTGGCTTTAGAAGCCCAGTTATCGATCCGTAGTTGAGAATTGAGATCGCTGTAGCGATGGAGGAGGAGGAGAAGGAGGAGCCGGCGTTGAGTTGTTTCCTTGCTGCCCTCAAACTGGAAGCCGTAGCCTTTGAAGAGGGAAGTAACGAGCTCAGGGTCTCCAGCGCAGAGGAAAGTGCTTGGGCCGATGAGATCATAGTCAGCAACGCCGATCATGGTATCGCCGAAGTCGATCATGCTAGAGAGTTGGTATCCAGCTGAACAAGTAAGTGCTCGGGCATACCTTTCTTTTCGTGGCGAAGCTTTGCAGCTGTAGCTTGATTGTGGATAAATTCATCCCAATCTGGTTTTAAGGATGCGAGGTCTCCAACGCCTACGGCGTGGGTATCCGCCACGATTTGGCCTATGCTAAAGAGTATCTGGCATTTGTTCTGATGAGTGAGAGAAGGCCAGACGCTTTCCAGCAACCTGCCCTCGACCTTAGTCATGAGGAGGTAGGTCCAGGAATTCTCCAGTTCGCCAGAGCCAAGATGCTGAGGGATTGGAATAGTCAAATTTCCATCGAGGTGAATGAGTGTGCGGTGGTCGCTTTCCCACTGATGCCTGTGGAAGGGCGGGAAGATTTTGACGACGAACTCATTGTCGACTAGAGCTACGAGGTTTACACCGTCGGCGAAGGCGTTGAAATCCTTTGCGGGGATGCCGTGGCGATCGCATATGTCTTTAGCTAGGGGGAGCCAGCTTGATGAGTTGGGGAGGATTTGTTTGAAGAAGTGGTCCTGGCTTTTTACTTCTAGAATTTTCATTGAGCTATTCCACTAAGTACTTTGGAAGTGAACGCTATAATCGGGTGCGGAGCAATAAATCAAGAAAAGCGCCCAGCAAAAAAATGCTGAGCGCCACCCTAAAGAGCCAGGACTTCAGTCCTTCTCGCTCTCCACAACGTCTTTTTCAAAATCCTCAATTTCCGCCAGGTCATGAACCTCGGCATCCACTTCAGGATCCTCCTCAATCTCAAGCACCTTCGCCAAAGTCTTGACCGCTGGAGTCAAAGGCTCACGCAAGATCTC
>SEDW01001323.1 GCA_004193325.1 Pseudomonadota bacterium
GTTTATGTGGAACCTTCGCCGACCCTCTTCAATCACAATCACCCGCAAGGTGCCTGTGAGAAGTGTCAGGGTTTCGGCCGGATGCCGATTCGCGATCGCGCGAAGATCACGCCGGATCTCGAAGGATCGTTATTCACCGAAAGTGTTCCACCCTGGAACTTCGGCGAACATAAAATGTATTATAAGCTCGCGAAGAAATCCGCGAAGGCCAAGGGCATCGACTTCTCCAAATCCTTTAAAAACTACACCAACGCCGAGTGGAAGTGGCTCTACGAAGGCGACGGCGGTGAGTTCGATGGCGTGAATGGTTACTTCGCTTATCTCGATACGAAAAAGTACAAGGCGCATTACCGGATTCACGCGGCTCGCTTTACAACCTACGTGCTCTGCGACGCTTGTCATGGATTCCGTCTCAACCAAAAGGCGCGCGCCTGTCAGATCGATGGTCAGAACTTCGTCGATGTTGTGAAGTATGACGTCAAAGCCCTGCAGACCTGGTTTAATTCTTTGAGCAAGATCGAAGCCAAGGATGAAAACGGTTCGCGAATCGTTGCGGTGGAAGAAGCGGTACAGGAAGGTCTTTTGCGCCTCGTTTACCTGCAGAAAATGGGTTTGGGTTACCTGAGTTTGAGCCGCAGTGCACGCACACTGAGCGGCGGCGAAGTCCAGCGCATCAACATGGCCCGAAGTCTCGGCAGTGCTTTGACAGGGACTCTCTTTTGTCTCGATGAGCCAAGCGTCGGTCTCCATGTTCGCGATAGTCAGAACCTGCTCGAAGTCATTCTCGAACTCCGCGATCAAGGCAACACGATCGTCATCGTCGAGCACGAAAAGACTATTATTCGCGGTGCGGAATATCTCGTGGAAATCGGTCCCGGTGCTGGCCATCGCGGCGGCAATCTCGTTTATTCTGGCGATCCCAAAAAATATAAATTCGAGGAAAAAGCCTGGCCGAAGGGAAGACCTTTGAGCGCCAAAGAAAAATATCTTGTTCTGAAAAACGTCTCGACCCACAACCTGAAGAACGTCGAGGCGAAGATTCT
>SEDW01001324.1 GCA_004193325.1 Pseudomonadota bacterium
CTCGTTTACGCAGCAATCTGGGGTGGTCTTACCTCCCTTGCGCGAATCTTTGCCTACTTCGACAGCACAATGGCCACGTCCACGATCAGTCAATGGCTGCCGCAGACAGTGCTCCGCATTCCGCACGCAGGACTACCGATCTGCGTGTTCATCGCGATCGGCGGCTTTGCGAGTCTTAAGAAATTTCCTGGGAGAAGAATGGCACCGAAGATCGCGATGCCTGGATAGCCTTTGGTAGTGGCTTAGAGAGATTTGAGGAATTCAAGCAGAGCAGCACGATTCTCAGAAGTCATGCCTTTGAAGGTCTCGCGACTCGCCTCAGCTTCTCCACCATGCCAGAGAATGGCTTCTTCAAGAGTCCGTGCCCGACCATCATGCATATAGAATTCATGGCCGTTAACAGCGGCTGTGAGCCCGATTCCCCAAAGAGGGCTTGTTCGCCACTCGGAACCATTCGCGAGGCCGTCAGGGCGATTGTCAGCGAGCTCATCGCCCATATCGTGGATCAGGAGGTCAGTGTAGGGCCAAATCTTTTGTCCGGAGAGAAGTTTGTGCGAGGCATCGTCACGGGTCGTCATAGTTGGACGGTGACAGCTCTGACAGTTTGCTTCCATGAAGAGCTCTCGGCCTTTGATAACATCTGGCAGCTCGCTGTTACGACGAGCGGGAACTGCGACGAACTTAGAATAGTGAACCATCAGATTCAGCTGCTTGTCCGTGACTTCAGGCTCCCCACCATTCGGCAGATCTTTACAAACAGACTGGTCTGTCCCGCAGTTTTCGCCAGGGAAGAGACTAGTAGTCAGCCCCATGTCGCCGTTAAAGGCCGCAGCATCTTGATCATGAAGAGTAGGCTCATTCGCCTTCCATCCGAAGCGGCCGATCTCGTCACGCTGCAGGGAATGGCTGAACACATAATTCGGACGTCCTGAGATGCCGTCTTTATTCATATCGAGTGGATCAGAATTTTCAAGAATAGTGGCTTCGCTAATGGAGTCGAGCAAACCCATGCCGTGCATCGGCGGAGCTAGACGACCGGATAA
>SEDW01001325.1 GCA_004193325.1 Pseudomonadota bacterium
GTGAAAGACTTTGTCGCGGAATTTGGTTTGCTGAGAAGTTCGGCAGAGGCCGGTACTATCAAGTCTCAATCAGGCTTTGGTAATATCGGGGATTATGAGTCGAAGACGACAGGCGTGAGTTTGATGATCGGCGCAGCCTTTTGATTGCCGCGCCGTCTATCCTTTAGAGTTTTTGAGGAGCCGCTGGATCTCTAAGAACGCGGCTGAGTTCTTCTGAAGGTGTGCTAATCGGTGTTTTGAGGGTCAAAGTCACTTTGGGTTCAAAGACCAAGGGCACCGCTGGCAAATCGCTCAGGAATTGTTTTTCAAGCCTTCCAAACTGCCGTCGGAACGGATGCAGATCGATCTCCCGCAACATATTGTCCAAAAGCTTATCCACGACGTGCTGATCCCAACCGGAATAGTTCGACCCGAAATAATTATTCTCACGAGTCGGTATGGCGAGTGAGTGAAACAAATTGTTAGGAATCGATAGAGAAGGAAGACTCCAGCTGGCACAGGCGAGATCTTTAAATCGTCTCTGACTCACCACCTTCTTCATGTAATCAGCAGCCTCAGGATTTTCCATCTCAAGTCGAATGCCCATCGGCGCCAATTCATTTTTCAGCAATGCGATCCATTTGTCATCGAGACGTCCTGCAGGACAGCTCAATGTGACGACAAATTTCTGTCCTTCCGATGCACGAATGCCATCCGGACCTTTGGTCCAGCCGCTCTGATCAAGTATCTGCGTGGCAAGGGCAGGATTGAAGGCGTCGGTCCGCTTGAGTTCGAGGCGTTTGGCGAAGCCTTCGGTGATAATGCCTATGCTTGGCTCAGCAAGTCCTTCGTATTCAAACTTATTGAGTTCCGTGCGATTGATCGCGTAATAAAAGGCCTGGCGCAACTGAGGATTCACAAAGAGCGGGCTGTGCAGATTGAAGAGAAGGACCTGCAGCTGACTGCTTGGTGTCGAGCTCACTTTATATTTACTCGCCACTTCGGGCCATTGATGGCGAAGGCCATTGTAGGCAGCCCAGTCGAGCTCGTCGCTCTGATCAAC
>SEDW01001326.1 GCA_004193325.1 Pseudomonadota bacterium
GGTTGAAGTCACCGAACGCGGCACTCAGTATGCACCGGCTCTGTACGAAGCCGTTAGCGACTGCATCGCGGACCTCACCCACAACTACGGTCCTATCTATGTTCCAATCGACAATCGTTGCAACAGCCTCTTTGGCGAAGCAACGAAGAACTTCACCTACTTCACCGCTCGCGATGTGGAATCCCACAATGTCTTCGGTGCTTTGGAAGCTGTGAGTCAGGTCATTCGTAAGCGTGCGAAGAAGGATGCCAACTGTCAGCTGGAACGCGAGCCTTACTACCGTGACAGCGCTGTCTGTTCGGTCCTGGATTCGGGCGCGGAATACTGTGAGCTGCCAAGCATCGATGGCTATTATGAAGTGACTCGTGATCCGAACGGTCAGGCTAAGATCGTTTATCGCTTTGGCCCAAGCCCTCATGAAGAAGCCCGTGCCCGTGCAAATGCCTTTAAGCAGAAGCCGCAAAACTAAAATTTATCCTCGTTTTTTTTCCAAGGCGCGAGACTTTTTATAAAGGTCTCGCGCCTTTTCTTTTGGTGATTGGGGAGGAGCCGGTTTAGAATAGCGCAAACACAAAACTAAGAATGGATCTGCTCTATGAGTCCATATGCGCTCTTCGCCCTGCTCCTGGCTATCCTTGGCCTCACAGCTTCTCCGGCCGCGCTCAGGGCCGAGGAATTCGCCAAGGCCCCTGTCCGCCTCCATGACGAAAACTATCAGCACGTGACGGACAGTGACATCTCCGGCTTGGAGAAGGCCGGGAACTTTGGTTTCGTCTACGCTGCGCAGTGGGCCGTTTACTATGCTTCGCAGTCCGAGACGATCAAAGAGCACGGCGGCATGGAGAACTGGACGGAGAATCCCTTCAAGCCCCACTTCGACAAAGATCATTTCAATTACAACCTCTTCAAACACACCGCCGTCGGTCAGTACTATTACCTCTTCTATCGCTCCCGCGGTTATGACAAGAAAACGGCTTTCGCCTGGACAACTCTTTCATCGCTGGCGTTTGAATTTACGATCGAGACCATGACGGAGCGGCC
>SEDW01001327.1 GCA_004193325.1 Pseudomonadota bacterium
GCGGCTCCGATAAAACAGAATTTGCCAGGTCCACAGCCGACATCGAGCACCCGAGTGTTTGCATCCGAACCAAGAGCCCTTGCTGCCCAGAGAGCCACTGCCATCGGAGTCCAGTGCCTGGATGAGAGCGCCCGCGTTTCTTTCGAAAAGATCCGATCAAATTTCTCGTCGGACACCGCATGGCCCCGACTCAAATTGGTCAAGGCGTCTGGCGGAAATTCCTCGCTCGCAGTATCGGACATGTTTGCTCTTTAAAATAAGGTCCTGGCCTAGAGTTGGAGCTGGACGCCAACCCCAGTTGATTCTTTAGTGAACTTGAAGCCAGCGGCCCAGGCCCAGCTATTAGCATACATCAGGGAGACTTCCCATTCGGTTTCCTCTCTCTGCCGGAAAGCAACATCGACATCGGTGAATAGCGTGGATGTCCACTGAAACTTCTTCTCGAGATCGAGGCGCATCTGAGCCTTGGAGTTGATGAAGAGCTTTGATTCGATGAGCATGGGCAGGATATAGCCCACCCCTGCCATGCCGTAGGTTTCCTTGTCGAAGTTGGTGACGCCGACTTCGAGGTTCAAATATTTGTTGATCCAGCGTTTATAGACGAGATCCCCTTCGCCGTCCCAGGAGTAGTCTTTGCGGGTTTCAAAGCGCCCCTCGATCTCATCCCAGGTCTTCGACACACGAAATTTTCCTTGAGCGTGATTGGTGGCGGCTTCCAGCATTCCATAATAAAAAGGATGATCGTGCAAATGCGGATCATGCTTTTGCAAATGTTGAATCTCCGCTGTAGGCGTGTAGGTCGAGTATTTAACGACTCGGGCCATACCGGTCTTCATGTGATAGAGGTTATGGCAGTGAAGCATCCACTCGCCTGGCTCATCGGCTTTGAATTCAATGGTTCGGCTCATATGCGGACCGACATCGACCGTGTGTTTCATCGGCGAATAGTCAGCGTTTTTATTCGCCACGCGAAAGAAGTGTCCGTGCAGATGCATCGGGTGGTGCATCATCGTTTCGTTGACGAGAGTGAAACGAATCAC
>SEDW01000275.1 GCA_004193325.1 Pseudomonadota bacterium
GTCGTAGCCCGAACCCGAGATAACCTTGAACCCGTTGCCGCGCAAAATATCGATATCGGGCACATCGGAGGGTTGTCCGGCAATCAACACTTTCAACTCTTCCACATTTTTAATTTTTGCAAACTCAGCCTGCCTCTCTTTCTTGATGAGCAGGAGGCGAATACCTAAAAGACTTTTATGAATACTGTGACGAATCGCTAAGAGATCTTTTTCTCTCTGAATAGTCCCAGCGCTCGCCATGATATCCAAATGCTCGCCGGTCATCAGGCCTTGCAGGGCTCGAAACTGGGTCATCGGGTGCGACGTTACGAGTTCATAGGGGCCGTATTCTGCCCTGGTCTTGTTAAGTAGTAATTCCAGAAGTTTGTGATCGTAATCGTGCCGAACATCGAGCTTCGATTCGTTGGCAGGAATTCTGATCTTTTGAACGGGCTTGGCCGCTCCGACATTTGCAGTGAGGACGCTAAAAACGAGGATGAGCCTGGCTATGAGTCTATACAAAACACATCCTTTTACGTTCAGGAATTAAGACAAAGAAAAAGCCACCGGCCTGAAGAACCGATGGCCTCAACAGTTTAATATCTAATCGTTATTGGGGAACATCGATGATGTCCCAGCGTTGATTCAATGCATCGTGGCAATCCCACTGCTGAATCTTGCTGCCATTCTTTTTCGAATGATTTTCCACATCCACACATTTTCCAGAATTCACGGAACGAATACGGTAGCCATCAGAACCTGAAATGCCGCCTGGGTTACCGACGAGCACGGCTTCCAGGGTAAAACGTTGAGCTGGCGTTCCATTGCAAGGCGAAGCGCGGAGAGCAAGGCCGTTGGTGCTCGAAGCTGCGTTGTCGCTATTGACTTCGAGGCAGTTGCCGGTCTGATTATTGATGACATCGTAGCTGCCGCCTTCGTATTCGAAGAAGGTCCAGGTCTGATTCAGGGAGCTGAAGTTCTTCCACTGCTGAACGCGGTGAGATCCAATATCTTCATCCAGAACCTTGCCAGAGTTTCTGTTAACGATGTGGGCACGAATCGTATCGCCAGGCATCGCAAAAAGGCTACTGGCTGTGAAGAGCGAAGAAACGCTGAGACCGAAGACTAGGCCAAGTTTAAGGCTGTTCATAAAAATCCCTTGATAAAGCAATTTCCTAAAATTCTCGGAACCCGAGAACCTTGCATTTATCACGATCAGGGCCTTGAAATCGAATAATTTAAAATTAGCAAAGTTGGAAATCGGGATGCCGCCCGCTAAATGGGCCACAGACCTCGGCATCCAGCTTCCCCAATCAGGACAACTGCCATACAATAACCCTGCGTGATCATTCCCCAGAAGCCACGAAAGAGGTGCACCTTGACGAATTTGTCTACAGCGCTAGGTGAGGACGTTAGCGCAACACCCATTCGTGATACGGCCAACTCCCCTCTCCTTATTCGCCCTGGCATAGAGGCCAGTAAACAAATGTTGTGGATCAAAGCCCATAAGCCCGCCATCGAACAAGAACTTCGCCAACGCGGTGCTCTGATCTTCCGGGGTTTTGGAATCGACAGCCCGGAGCGCCTCCTCGAGTTCGCCGGCGCAACGTCTAACGACTCTCCGAATTTTAAAGAAGAATCCTCGCCACGGAGCCAGGTCAGTGGCGCAGTCTATACTTCGACCGATTATCCGGAAGACTACGAGATTCAGTTTCACAACGAATATTCTTATGCCAATGAGTGGCCAATGAAGCTCTATTTTGCCTGCATTATTCCTTCACAGACCGCCGGAGAAACCCCCGTAGCAAGCACTCGCGGACTACTGAGCCGGCTAAGCCCTGAGACTGTAAAAGCCTTCCGTGCGAAAGGCATTATGTATGTTCGGAACTTCAGTTCCGGGATGGGCGTGAGCTGGCAGACCGCATTTCAAACCTCGGATAAAGCCGTGGTCGAAGCTTACTGCAGGTCCCGAGGCCTCGGCTGCGAGTGGATCGAGGGTGATGTACTGCGGACGAGAAAGGTGCAAAACCCCATCGTGAAGCATCCCATCACGGGCGAAGACGTTTGGTTTAATCACGGGTTTTTTTGGAACGCTCGAGCGCTTGAGCCTATGGAAGTGCGGGAATACTTTCTTTCCCTAGAGCCGGACAGTCTTCCGACCAACACCTTCTACGGGGATGGCTCGCTTATCCCGGAAGACGTTGTCGATGAAATCCGCGCTGCATATGCCGCAGAAGCTATTCGTGTGCCTTGGGAGAAGGGCGACGTTCTCCTCATCGATAATATGCTCATGTCCCACGGACGCTCGTCCTTTAGCGGGCCTCGACGCATCGTCGTGCAGATGGCAGACGGCTTTAAGCGATCTGATCTTGCTTAGTAGCGAGATTTTTGCGAAATCCTTAATTGCAAGTTATTTATCAATAGGATCAATACCTTGCATATCCCTTCTTCATTATATCCTCAGTTGTCCGATGTGAGAACACTCGAAAAGGCGGCAAAGCCGGAAATTTCCTCTCGTTTTGCACCATTCGGTAAGAATTGAATTCCTCGAAGGAGAGCTCATGTCGGCCCAGCGTTCGGAACAGCCACCAGAGAAAATCACAGCGGATACCAAAACCAATTACGGCCGCATCGCAAAGGTCTACGAGCTTGGCGCCTATCTAGGCAGCAACGGGCAGATTCAAATCAGCAAGAAGCACCACTTAACACTTCTCAAAAAACCTTCGCGAATTCTCTATCCAGGCGCGGGCATCGGTATCGAAGTAGCCGAAGCCGCTAAAGCCGGTCACGACGTGACAATCGTTGAACTGAATCCCGGAATGCTCGAAGCAGCTAAAGCTTATTTCAGGGAACAGGGTGTTGAAGACAAGGTTACTTGCATCCTCGGCTCAATTCTCGACCATCATGGCGAATACGATGTGGTGGTGGCTAACTATTTTCTCTGTGTCTTCGATCAGCAGATGATGCGGACGATGTTCAAACATCTGACGACTCTGGTAAAGAGCGATGGACTCCTCTGTCTCTCGGGCTATGGCCCGATGCATGGCTCACTCGCCCACAAGGCGATTCAATGGGCAAACCATGAGTATGCAAATATCTTTTGTGTCCTGGTCATGAACAACGCCAAACATCCAATCTATGACTATGAACCTCTCTTCGACGAGATGGGCGTTAAAAAAGAGTATATTCACGACTTTCATCATTTCGGAAGTTTCGGGCCTCGCTTTCATCGCATGTGGGCCGTCCGCAAAAAGTGAGACTGCGTCGGTAAACTCCAAGGAAAGGATATCGCCGTGAGCGTGCAGCGACCTCTATCTTCAAACGAAAAGCTCTACCTGACCGGGGCGCGCTATTTCTCACAACTCGTGATGCACTCCGTCCTCGAAGGCAGCGGAGTTATCAGTCCATCGGATCTGCAGCTTGCCGTGGACAAAGCGAGCGAGCTCCTTCCCGGTGCACGCCTGCGCCTCTCCGGATCGCAATGGATCGCCGATGCGAAGCCGCCGCTTGTCGTGCTGCTGGAAGAGTATCCCAACTTTCATGGTGACATCACTGAACACACGCACCATTACGAGGAATTAGACCCAAGCGCCGGCCACACTTTGAGTGTCCATCTTGCAAGCAAAGACGGTCGCACGCTGATGATCTTTCGCGCGATGCATGCGGTGATGGATGGCAAGGGCATGCAGATCTGGATCAAGATGATATTCGCCTATCTCCGTGGCGAGAGCCCGCAGTGGACCGATTCGCTTTTGACCGAAGACCAGGTGCTTGATTCTTCACCTGCCAACAAACGGGCGAATGAGCCTTTGTTTCCCTACGCTGTTGGTCCTCGGATGAGAAGCGCGGCGGCGGGCGATGCCTTTACATTTTCCTACGCTCGCCGCAGCCTTCGCGCAGCGATTCCCGGAGTGATTGCCAAACTCTCCGTCGGTGTAGATAAATTTCTTGCCTCCGGAGCGGGCGAACGCTCCCTGATGCTCATTCCGGTTGATGTGCGAAATGATCTGGATGACGAGGCGGCGAGGAGCACAGCAAACCTAAGCCTTCCTCTTATGCTCCCCGTGAGCAAAGAGCAAAACTGGTCGGCTCTGTCCGAACAATTCCTCGATATGCTGGCTTCCAAAAAACATATCGCGCGCGGTGTTTGGGACTGGCTTTATCGAAAGGTTCCGAACGGTACCATCGCCTGGCTTTTTCGCCATTACTGGTTGAACTCTCTACGCCGCGGACGCTTTGTCGTCTCGGCCGTGATTTCTCATACAGGCCGCCAGGATCTTGATGAATTTTCGACCAAAACTTTTCATGCAGATAACTTGGTATTTCTGCCTTGTGTCGTTCCCATCTCACCCCTCGGGCTGGTTCTCACCGAGACCGACCATGGCACAGAGATCGCTCTTGTCAGTGTCAAAGCTCTCTGGGCCGATCCTTTAAAACTTCTGGATCAGGTGATTGAAGCGTCTGGCTTTGCCGAATTGGTTGTCGATGAGGAAGTTAAAGTCGAGCGCAAACGTTCGGCCGAAATCATGTCTTTCCCGGATTCCCAGCTGAACCTGCATCAGCTCGTAGAGCGCCAGGCACAGAAGACGCCAGGCAACAGCGCACTCATCTTTGGCGATCGTGCGATGACTTATGCCGAGCTCAATGCCCGGTCCAATCAAATGGCCCGTCTTCTCCTGGCACGTGGCGTAAAAAAATCGGATTTCGTCGGTGTAGGCCTCGAACGATCGTTCGACCTCGTCATCGCCATCCTCGCGATCATGAAAGCGGGAGCTGCCTACGTCCCCCTCGATCCATCGATGCCTCCCGCACGCCTCGAGTATATGATGAGCGATTCCAAAGCCCGCGCGGTCCTAAGTACGAGCCAGCACAAAGACCTGTTCCTTGGCAGCACTGAGGTCTTGGTCCTCGATGAGACCGAGACCGAACTGTCGGCGTTCGAGAAATCAAATCTTGATCTCGCAATCCATCAAAGCGACCTTTGCTATATGATCTACACCTCGGGTTCAACCGGAAATCCTAAGGGCGCGATGAACAATCATGCCGCTCTTAATAATCATTTCCTCTGGATGGCGTCCGAATACGAGCTCGGTGAAGGCGATAGCACTATGGCCACAAAGATACGCGCTACATGCTCGATCTCATTCGAGAGCATAAGGTCACGTTTCTGAGTATCGTTCCAAGCGTTTTCAATCTCTTCCTCGACGAGATTGATGTTCAGGAAGAGAGCAGTCTTAAACTCGTCTTCCTTGGAGGCGAGGAATTTACCCGCAAACTTTACGATAAGTTCAAACAAAGATTTCCCAAAGCCACCGCGGTTAATCTCTACGGACCAGCAGAGGCCGCCATCGATACTCTCACTTTCGATTGTCGCTCTGGGTTTCAGGGTAGAACTGTGCCGATCGGCCGTCCAGTCGCGAACACCGAGATATTTGTCGTCGATGAATCGATGCAAGTGGTGGCTCCTGGTGAAAGCGGGGAACTCATTATTGCAGGCGTGCAAATTGGTGCAGGTTACTTCAATCGACCGGAGTTGACTCAAGAGAAATACATCGAACATCCATTCAACCCGAATAGCCCCTTTAAGGCCTACAGAACAGGCGATTTGGTTCGCCAGCTCCCGGATGGACAGATTGAATTTATGGGCCGTATTGATCATCAGGTCAAGATCCGTGGCGTCCGCATCGAACTCGGTGAAATTGAACATGGTCTCGAACTCATTGCTGGCGTCAATCGAGCTGTTGTCGTTGCCAAGGACATGAACGGAGACAAAAGCCTTGTCGCCTATTGGACCGGTGATACAAACGAAGATCTTCGACGGGCCATGGCAAAGTCTTTGCCGGACTACATGATTCCCTCTCTCTTCATGAAGCTCGACAAAATTCCTTTCAATGCGAATGGCAAAGTCGATCGCCTCGCACTGCCCGAAGTCAAAGTCGAAGCGAAAGTCGAGGATCAGTTTGTTCCTTCCAATGCTCATGAGAAAGCGGTGGCGGACGTATGGTCAGTTCTTCTAAAAGCCCCGGTGGGCAAGCGAACTCATTTTTTTGAAGCGGGGGGTAACAGTCTGCTCGCCATTTCAGTCGTCGTCCGGGTAAACGCGGCCTTGCGCATTAAACTTCATCCTCAGGATCTTTTGGAAAATCCTCGCTTTGACAGCTTTCTCGCTCGCGTCGAAACGCTGAT
>SEDW01000276.1 GCA_004193325.1 Pseudomonadota bacterium
GACCAGGGAGAATTGACCCATATCAGAGCAACTGCTGCAACAATGAGTAAAAGAATGCCACTCGAAGCTTCGACCGCCAAAAATTTCTCGACCGGTGCCGAGGCGACACTCACGATCTTCCGCGCGACTCTCCATGATTCTGGAGGTGGGGCTATATCTTTAATGTTTTTTGACATGAATTGTCCTCGAGAATTGGAATCAGCAGATAGGATTGAGCCTAACAAATCTATTCGAAATTAAAAAGGCATCGCATGGATTGCGATGCCTTTCATTTTTTTATCTGGAGTCGATCAGTATATGGGAGTTATGAGCCACTTCTGACCTACGCCACCACAATCTTTCCAGGGACTGCTCTATCAAAGCTTCACTCTCGGGAGACTGATTCATAATCTGAATGGATTTGCCGTTCGCAAGATTTGTAAATCGATAGTATTTGTGCTCGACAAAATCGATTCGCCATTTGACATCGGCAGGCACATCGCTTTCGCAATCGCTTTGCACGAGTTTCACGAAATCTTCCCGTTTTGATTCTGGTACCCGGATGCATTTTTTGGAGTACTGACTTTTAATGAGATACACGCCGTTTCTGAGAATTTGTCCGGGTTCCGCTTCTTTTTCTGTACCGGGCGATCCGGTCACGGTTCCTGGGATTGTGGCGGATTCGTTTTCCTTTGTTCCAGACTGGGATGTTGTTGTCCCTATGACGACGCCATCTGATGTTCCACTTCCGGCAGAACTTCCATACGGTGTTTCCGAATTCTGGTCGTCTGTGCGATTGCTCATTTCACCGTCTGCGCCCGAGGAGTTCTTCCTCTCAACAACAGTCGCAGCCGCAGCAAATTAAAAGACCTGACTCATCAAAGCGTTGAAGGCGGATGTTCTGGGCTTTTCGCTAGGTAATAATCGGGTAATAATTACAAAAAAAACTCCCAGCTTGTGAGCTGGGAGCTTGGAATTCTTAAAAATCAAACCTTTGTATGAGCTAAAATCCCAGGCGCAGTCACTGCCACTTGCTTCAGTTCGTCTTTGCCAAAACGCCATTCCTTCTGAGTGATCAGACGAGCTCCGCATTTGGAGAAGCAGTAGCCCCAGATCCACTCGATAAGGACGCCGACTTTATTCTTAAAGCCGACGAGGAAGAGCAAATGCACGACGAGCCATGCAAGCCAAGCGATCAATCCCGTCATCTTCAGCTTGTCCATTTGCACGACGGCTTTGGTTTTACCAATCGTCGCCATCTGGCCTTTATCGTTATATTTGAAGTTTTTACGAGGCAGACCCTTCATCGTCAATTCGATGTTTTTGGCTGCAAATCGCCCGGTTTGAATAGCCGCTTGAGCAAGGCCCGGCAGCAGTTTGCCATCGAGATCCAGATGCGCGGTATCACCAATCACATAACAGTCCGGGTATTGAGGGACTGTGAGATCCGGACCAATCACCACTCGACCAGCGCGATCGAGTTCGACGCCAAGGGATTTAGTCAGAGCATCCGCTTCCACTCCGGCCGCCCAGAATACGTTGGCCGATGCGATTCGTGTGTCACCGCACTGAACACCGTTTTGATCGATGTTATCCACCTTAACGCCTGTTCTCAGTTCGACACCCAGATCCTTAAGATCTTTCGCGGCTCGAGCGGAAAGATCCTCATCAAACATGGTCAAGGCCCGAGGGCCCATTTCGAGGAGAAGAATCTGAGCGCTCGCAGGATCGATCCGGCGGAAATCCTGATCGAGAACGTTGCGACTGATATCCGCAATGGCTCCAGCCAGTTCCACTCCGGTTGGACCGGCGCCGACTACGACAAAGGTCAGCAGGGCTTTTTGCAATTCGGGATCCGCTTCGTTTTCCGCGAGTTCAAATGCCGAAAGAATGCGGCGGCGTATTTCGGTCGCCTGCTCAAGGGTCTTGAGACCAGGAGCAAAGTTTTCCCACTGCTGTTTACCAAAATAACTGTGACGCACGCCACAAGCGAGAATCAGATAATCGTATTCGATTTCTTCACCGCGTTCGCCGCGAATATATTTTTCTTGAAGATTCACACCCTCGACTCGACCGAGATGCACACTGATGTTTTTGCAATGCGTGAAGAGACCACGAATCGGCACCGCGATATCGGAAGGGTTAAGACCCGCCGTCGCCACCTGATAGAGCAAAGGTTGAAAGAGATGATAATTGCGTTGATCCACGAGTATGACCTGGACGTTTTCATTATCAGCCAGCTCTTTAGCAGCATTGATGCCACCAAACCCACCGCCAACGATGATCACTTGTTTTTGTCCGGGCTTAAGATGAGGGTTTTTAATTCGCATAAGGTCTCATTTCAATCTGCTTAAAATGCGGGCTTATCAAACAAGAAAGCCCTTAGAGACCATTGATATGCTTTCTTCGCCCGGCGACAAGGCTTTTTTGTCAGTCGTGAGGAGAAGTCGCTTAAATCATAACGGAATTTCAGATCGTAGGATCTCATTTTATCAAATAAGGAAGGCTATGCCATTTAATTCAGGTAGCTCTGAACGCTGGGTTTTATATCAAGTGGATGAATGCCAAGGTCGTCAAAAGCCCGGGGCCAGATCTCCTGCCAAGGGGTGCTGAACACGAGCTTCTCATCCATTTGTCTTTGGATCCAAAGTCCGGCTTTCAACTCCGCTTCGAGTTGCTTCGCGCCCCAACTTGCCTGACCGATGATGAAACGATAAGGCTGATGACCGCGTCTCGGCGCTTCCAACTGCAGCTCCTCGTCGTTCGATTCCAGGAGACCGGTGATGGCTTCATCAGAAACACTGATACGAAGCTTGTCGAAGGAGAAGGTCGCACTTATATCACGGCCTTCATTGTGAAGCACAACACCGTTGTTGGTGGCGACGGGGCCGCCCATCCACACGGGAATATCGGCTGGAATCTTGTAGCGATTTTGAAAACTCTGATCACGCAAACTCATAGGGAGCGGGCGGTTGATAACATATCCCATCGCTCCATCCCGGGCATGCTGTACGAGCAGCAGCACAGATCGGGAAAAGTGGGGATCAGTCATACTCGGCAGGGCGACCAGCAAGGACGGAGTACTTAGCTGAACCATGGCGGCTACCTTTAAATGTGACGTTTAAGGTAACGCTAGCCAATTTAAGCCGGGCAGTAAACAATAAATGTTACGTGACCGTTTTAGAAATAGAGTCTTGCCATCACAAAGCGATCGGATTCATGGGTTTTGAGTTTGTTAAAATCGTTTTTCCATTCCCAGTTCTGATGCGATTGCCCATAGCCGACACGAACGTTGTAGATCTCGATAAATCCAAAATAATCCACGCTGTCGCCGAGCTTATGTTTGCCGTCCATGTAGTTGTAGTAGTTGGCTTCGGCACCGAGAATACTCAGCAGATAGAGGCTGATTTCTCCGCCCCAGTAATTGCCGCTAACTTTGCCAGCACCGATCAAACCACTGTCGCGATCGAACTTGCCGATCTTGCCAACGAGACTTGAGTCCTGCGAGTTTGCTCCGAAAATACGAAGGTTAAGACCGGCTTGGGTGATCTTCTCCGTCCCTGGTCGCCAATTGCCCATGAGTGGATCTGCGAGAGCTTCATCATCCACCATAAATCGATTGTGGAATCTTCCCTCGACACCGAGATCGATATCGAGCGTACGAACACCTGTGGCAGCCGTCACTGCATTGGTGAACCAAAACTGCATCCGTCCTTCTTCAAAGCGGCTGGGACCCTGCGTGCGTGATTTATCATTGTCAAAATTTGTGGCGGTGCCGAGATCAAATTTGGAATCGCCTACACCGCGGAAATAACTAAACGACAGCTCCGGGGCAAACTTCTGCTGCGGCTTGGAAAACATTGCCAGCCAGAGATCCATGAGCTTCATGCGCTCTTTGATTCGAAGCCATTCTGTGAGCGTCCAACGAGTTGATTTACGCTCTTCCTGAACGTCGTCGATATAGGTGACGATGCGCTTCGTCTGAGCCAGGGCTCCAGTCGAGGACAACGCGAGAATTAAGATAAGAACCTTATACATATTCATCTCCCGGCATGCAGAAGCCTTAGTCATTATTGTTTCGGACTAATGGTCCAAAGCAATGAGGCAAAGCTTTGCGCGATTCTTACGAGGCGTAGAGTTTCCCTAGGAGAATAAGATCTTTGGGCAAATTGTTGGGCTTTCTCCTGCCGCTGAGCCTCAGCCTCAGCCTTCGGCAATTCATTTCGTAGGAAAGTATTGAATTTAGCGAAAAGGCAAGGAATTAAGGCGCCAAAAAAGGATAGAAATCTGCTGAAAGCCGCTTTCTTTCGAGCATTTCAATATAGGAGGCCTAATGCCCTATCAAGCTGCCCCTATGAAACATTGCCCAGAGTGCTATACTGGGCGCTGAATATTTTCTGCGAAAGGAGCTTTATGCGTCGCTTTTTACTTGCCTTCATAATGCCACTCTTCATCATGCAATCCGCATTTGCCCAGGACAAGGCAGCAGCGCCCGCAGCGGCTCCTGCTGCAGCAAACAGCCAGGAACTGACGGCGACTATCCGCACCTCAAACGGCAATATGGAAATGCGCCTCTTTCCAGACAAAGCCCCGCAGACTGTGGCCAACTTCGTGACTTTGGCTCGAAGCAAATTCTACGATAACCTGATCTTTCACCGCGTGGTTCCGGGCTTTATGATTCAGACCGGTGATCCGCAGGGCACAGGCCTCGGTGGGCCTGGCTATTCCTTCGGCGATGAGTTCGGTGCCGGCCTCAAACACGACAAGCCCGGTATGGTATCGATGGCCAACTCAGGCCCGAACACCAACGGTAGCCAATTCTTTATCACTGTGGCACCGACCGGTCACCTCGATGGCAAACATTCCATTTTCGGCGAAATCACCAAAGGTGTGGATATCGCGGTCGCAATCTCTAACGTTAAGACCAACGGCACCAAGCCTGAGAAAGATATCAAGATCCTCGGCATCGACATTCACGGCGACTGGTACAAGCCGGTCGAAGTGAAAAAAATCAAGGAATTGAGTCAGGACGATATCAAAGCCGCGACTCAGGATCTCGCGACCAAGCTCTTTAAAAAGATTGCCGAAGTGCAAAACTACGGGAAAT
>SEDW01001328.1 GCA_004193325.1 Pseudomonadota bacterium
CTTCCTGACGAGGCCTGGTTCTGGGCCTGTCATCAGAATCGTCTGCCTTTCTCTGTACTCGTGGAGATCGCGCTGCAGCCTTGTGGCTTCATGGCCGCCTATATGGGGTCTGCCCTTCAGAGTGAAACGGATTTGAAGTTTAGAAACCTTTCCGGCGAAGCAATTCTCCTGCAGGATATTCGCAAAGGCTCGGGCCGTCTCTCGATCGAAGTCGCTTCGACCAAGATCGCCCGCAGTGGCGATATGATTATCCAGGACTACAGCTTCCGCGTCTTCAACGCGGCGGGTGATGTCTACGTGGGGACGACGAGCTTTGGCTTCTTCACAGAAGCGGCGCTGGCCTCTCAAGCTGGTATTCGCGGGGAAGCGGCGTTTGTTGATCGCCCGATCGATAACATTTATCCTTCAGCGCATGCGCTTCCATCGGGGCAGATCCGTATGGTCGATCGCTGGCAGGCCGATGGCGATAAGATCTATGGCGCGAAGAAAGTGAATCCAGAGGAATGGTTCTTTCAGGCCCATTTCTTCGAAGATCCGGTTATGCCAGGATCCTTGGGACTCGAGTCCATTCTTCAGGTGCTCGAGGCCGAAGCCCATTCGAAAGCGCCGCACGCAGCCACCTGGCGAGTGACTTTAAACAGTCGCCACAATTGGGTCTATCGCGGTCAGGTTCGAAAGCATAACAAAGAGGTGCGCCTCGCGCTCAATGTCAAAGAGAGGAGCAAACATGCTCTGACTGTTGACAGTGTTCTTTATTGTGACGGTTTTGCGATTTATAGTTTGAATGGTCTTAGTATCGAGGCGGCTCCGATTCTGTTCGAAGTCTAAATATAAAAAGAGGCTTCGTTAACCTTTACTCAACTATGACCGGAACGGAAGGATAGTACTGGGGTTAAATCCTCCTCCTCAATTCGCGAAAGAGCTTAGCCGTTAAGCTTTTTGGTTGAGGCTTTTGGAGGATAAAACCTTGAAGAATCATATGACCCTCTGTTTATTATGTTCGGTGCCTGCCTTTAGTAATTATGCCTGTGAGAACACGG
>SEDW01001329.1 GCA_004193325.1 Pseudomonadota bacterium
GGAATCAAGTTGAAGCTCTGAAAGATAAAACCCAGTTTGTCGAGGCGCAGACGGGTCAATTCCTTGTCGCCGAGCTTCGAGATAGGTTTGCCTTCGATATAAACTTCACCTTTGCTTGGAGTGTCCATGCAACCGATGAGATTGAGTAGAGTGGATTTTCCGCAACCGGATGGTCCAGCGACCGTTGTGAATTCGCCAATGTCGAAGTTCAAATGGATGTCTTTGAGGGCCTGAACTTCGGTGTTTCCAAGTGGGTAAACCTTGGAGACGTGCTCGATACTGACAGCGTGACTCATAGCAATTTTCCTGATGAACGAGGTTCCACTTTCACTAGGCGCAGGAAGAGGGATGGTGTGCGAATTGTCGGAAAGAAGCAAGTCAAAGCTGAATGGGATGAACCTACATGACCCACCTCCTCCAAGGACCGCCCTGCCCTGCTGGGCTTGCACTTGCCAGCTTTCCGTTAACTGTATAGACTAGCTTTTTTTTCCGCTCAAAATCGAAAGTCGATGAGAAGAACATCGGGAGGCCTTTAGCCCCAAGACTTTCAAACCAAGAGACGGCAGACTCAGCAAACAGACGGGAGTATCAAACATGCGTATTCGTAGCCTACTCGGCGGGCTTTTTGTAGCCTCTTTCCTCATGAATTCGGTGAGCTTTGCAGAAGTGAAGCAGTGGACCGACAAGGGCTGGGAGTTTATGGAAGATAAAGAGGGTATCAAAACCTTCCGCAAGTCCTACCCCAATAGCCCTGTCAAAGGTGTCGGCGGCGAAGCCATTATCGATGCCCCTATCAGCAAAATACTCTGGGTCTTAATGGACCACGAACATAAATCGGACTGGATCGACAAGTTCAAGGAAGCGCACACAATCGAAGAAACCTCTCCCTTGACCCACATTCAGTTCGCGGCTTTCGATATGCCGTTCCCAGTGTCGGATCGTGAATTTGTATACAGCTATGACTTCCGCGTGGACACAGCACTGAACGGTATCGTCGTCGATGTAAAGAGTGTGGAATCGAAGAAGGCACCAGCCGTTAA
>SEDW01001330.1 GCA_004193325.1 Pseudomonadota bacterium
AGACCCTTGCCGTATTTTTGTTTGATAGGCCAGAGGAGGCGTCGGGCCTTATCGAGGTTGACGTTATCGGGCCAGCTGTTCAAAGGCTCAAAGCGTTGCTGTCCGCCGCCGGCACCGCCGCGACCATCGGTCACGCGATAGGTACCTGCACTGTGCCACGCCATGCGAATGAAGAAGGGTGCATAGCTCCCGTAATCTGCGGGCCACCAATCCTGAGAGGTTTTGAGGATGGCTGCGATATCTTTCTCAACGGCTTTGAGATCGATCTTTTTGAAGGCTTCGCCATAATTGAAACCAGCATCCATCGGATTGGATTTGCTAGCCTGCTGACGAAGTGCAGACAGGTCCAAACGCTCAGGCCACCAGAACTGATTCGACGGTCCTTCGAGTTTGGTTGCAGGATTACCGGGAGCTTCCTGCTTAGTCGCACTCTTGTCAGCCGGTGGATACTCTTCAGCAAACGAGATCTGTGAAGACAACGCGAACGCTGCAATCGGCAGAAATTTCCAAATGTGGTTGAACACAGATAAGTCTCCAATAGATTGACGAACAGGCATTTAACGTCATTCTTGGCGACGACTATACAAATGTCAAATCGGAATATGGGTCCATAGAGCGAGCTGATTGGGTGTTAGTATGAAGATGTTGTTGCGACGATGATTACTTGGAATCTTTGTCGTCAGCCGATCGCCGCTGTTCAATAGATATACGCATCAAGGCACTCAGTTCCTGTTTCACGGTATCAGAACTTTCCGCGAGCTTTTGCATGGCGCAGTCTGCATCAGCAAGACTACGATTTTGAGTGAGTTTGAAAATATTTTCCCAACGATCGATTGGGATTCGGAAGAGGACGACTTGAGGAATCATCGCCTTCTTCTCTTCTTCAGTGACTGAAGTCAGAAGACCACGATCGTGAAGTTGATGAATCTGATCCATCTGCCAGAATACTTTCTCTGGATCATCCAGTCTCTCCCCTCTCCCGTAGGCATGAACCGTCGCATAATTCCAGGTCGGTATATGGTCCTCGGCATCGGGTGGA
>SEDW01000277.1 GCA_004193325.1 Pseudomonadota bacterium
TTGTCGGCAATGGTCTCGGCGGCAAGGCGATAGTCAGCCCAGAGGTTGGCCGAGACTTTCAAAAGAGCCGAGTTATTGTTGAAGGCCGAACCCGAAGGATCCGCTTGAAAGGTCTTGGATAGATCAGGGCTCGCTGAGAGGAGGAGGACATCACGCACCGAGTTGTCCCACTGCAAATGCGAGAGGCGAGGATAGGCCGTAGTGTAGGTCAACGCAGTCCTGCCGGAAACGGTATCAGGATCGTTCGGATCGCTCGTCACGGGGGTTTGGTCAGAATCAGCCGCTCCAGAGAACGAAAGGCGTTTCGGCGCCTTGTTACATGCCTCGAGAGGCAGGAACAGAGCGAAGATAAACAGGGCTTTAGTTGATCTCTGCATCGCTTGGCTTTCTTCTGAACTTCGTTCATGACGACCGAAGGGTCTCGACTGTCTCCTATCGGCAGCCGACTGTTATTTCTTTATTAACATTTTTTACCGAGTGGAATGACTCTGCTTTATCCTCTAGTCCCATCAGGCCTCAATCCCCTTCATCTTCCTATAACTCAGTGAATTAATAGTGAATCGATGCTCAGCGCTCGCCTCAGGCGAATTAAGCGCAAAGAGGCGCAATCCATACCTTATTTCAGCGAATTATCAGTAAAGTTAGCTCTTTTGGGTTGACCTTTTAGACGCAATGAACGAGATACTGCCAGCGTTATGAATTTATTATGCGTGACCTTCGTCAGTCTAAGCGCGGAACTGCTTCCATGGCCCTCTCTGGAGACAAAGAATGACTCGTTCCCTAGTCCTACTCTCAGTCGTGACAATCTTATCGTCCTGTGGTTTTAAACGCAGTCCTCAATCGAGTATCAAAGCCGACGCTTTGCCGCTCGGCAATGAGCAGGCGCTTGAATCCCGTCCAGAGAACAACAGCTGTTTAGCCTTCGCGCGTCCGACCGAAAACACCGCGGTCAAACTCCAGCGCCTCGGTAACAATGAATTTCCAGAGATCGTGGGTCTCCAGCAGGCACCCAACTCCAAACGGTTTTATGCAGTTCGCCGCACAGGACAAATCGAAACATTCACGGCCGACAGCGGCAAGAGCATGTTTCTCGATCTCTCCGGCATCGTCAACTCGCGTCCTGGTGAAGGCGGTCTCCTCGGTATGGCTTGGCATCCGACCAAGAAAAACGAGTTCTACCTCTCCTATACACTTCCCAGTACAAATAGCCCGGCGAACCTTCGTTCCACCATCGCGCGCTTCACTGCCGATACGAAAACCACAACGGTGGCCACATCGCTTTCGGCCACGATGGATATCTCTATCTCGGTTTCGGTGATGGCGGCTCTGGTGGCGATCCTTTGAACAACGCTCAGAATCTGAACGTGCTCTACGGTAAAATCCTTCGTATCGACATCAACACTCCCACCGGTTACGGCATTCCGAAAGACAACCCTTTCGTCAATGAAGCAAACACCAAGCCGGAAATCTACGCCTACGGAGTTCGTAACCCATGGCGCTTTCAATTCGACAAAGCCACAGGCGATCTCTGGCTGGGAGACGTGGGTCAAAACCTTTGGGAAGAGATCGACAAGGTTGAAAAGGGCGGTAACTACGGCTGGAACGTTCGTGAAGGCTTTAACTGCTACGAAAACAACGCCAAGTGCGGAACACAAGCTTTTTCCGAGCCAGTGGCTTCGTACGGCCACGATCAAGGTGCATCCATCTCGGGTGGATTCGTCTACCGCGGTAAAGCGATTCCCTCTCTGCAAGGCATCTACATCTTCGGCGACTTCATGTCGGGTAACATCTGGGGCCTCTTTCCCGATACCAACGGCAAACTCAAACAAAAACTCCTGATCGCAACCGGTTTCAACATCCCTGCCTTTGGCGAAGATGGTGACGGAGAGATCTACGTTCTTCAATACACAGGCCAAATTCATCGCATCGTTCCAAAGGATGCGAATGCTCCAGTGGTAACGGCTCCGGCTCTTCTTTCCAAGACCGGTTGCTTTAATCCTACTAACGTTTCGGAGCCTGTCAAAGGTCTGATTCCCTACTCTGTGAATTCGCCACTCTGGTCGGATGCAGCTGCCAAACGTCGTTGGATAGCTCTGCCTAAAGACGGCAAGATCAATGTCCTCGATAACGGTCGCTTTGAATTTCCTAACGGCACCGTACTTGTGAAAGAGTTCGCTCTTGAAAACAAACCCGTGGAAACCCGTCTCTTCATTCGGCACGCGGATGGCGCCTGGGCTGGTTACACGTATGCCTGGAAAGATGATGGCAGCGATGCTGAACTTGTGAACAACGGCCTCGTTAAAACCATTGCCGGTCAGGTCTGGAATTATCCAAGCCAGGCTCAATGTCTTCAGTGTCACACAGCGAACGCCGGATTCTCGCTTGGCCTGGAAGTTTCTCAGTTGAACAAAAAAGTTGGTGCCGCTGGTAGCGAGTACGGCCAACTCGAAAACTTTGCGAAGATCGGTCTCTTCACCAAACCCCTTGCAGAAACTAACGCGGTTCTCCCGACACCAAGTCCGGCGATTGCCGCTGACCTTGCCGCACGTTCTTATATCCATGCGAACTGCTCTTTCTGTCACCGTCCAGGTGGAACAGGCGGCGGTAACCTCGACATGCGTTTCGAAACCGAACTGAAACAAACAGGTCTCTGCAACAAACCCGGATCGGGAAACCTTGGAATCGCAGACGCTCGGGTGATCTTTCCAGGCTCGCCTGAAAAATCGATCCTCTACGCTCGCATGAGCCGCCGTGGAACGCAGCAGATGCCTCCTCTCGCTTCAAACCACACCGATGACACAGCACTCGCAATCATGAAGCAGTGGATCAGCACTCTCAATGAATGTCCTGAGACAGCACCCAACCCAGCAGCCTCAGTCAATGTCGGCGATGTGATCTCACTCGAGGCTCGTCATTCCAATAAGTGTATGGACCTCGATAACGGGAACAACGTCGACGGCGCAAAGATCCATCAGTGGACCTGTGACGGCGGTCAGAATCAGAAGTTCCGGATTGAAAAGGGTGTGGACGGTGGCTTTAGCCTAGTCAATGTGAAGACAAATAAGTGTGTGGACGTCGCAGGCGTGTCTCAGGGCAACGGGGCGAAGGTTCAACTCTGGTCTTGTGCTAACACAGCCAATCAGTCGGTAAGTTTCAGCAATTCTTTGGACGGAGCTGTCCACGTACAGTTCAAACATAGCGCTAAGTGCCTGGAAGTAGAAGGCTTTAGTACAGCCAACGATGCCAAGATCCAGCAGTACGATTGTGGCAACACAGAGAACCAGGACTGGTTCATTCGACGCTAATCAATTGGCGGACTTAGCCTGCAGCCCCAAGGGCTTGCAGGCTTTTCTTTTATAAAAACGTCAATATGCTTGCTACAGCGCCCTTCCCGCACTATAAAGGAGGCCTTGCTCAGCTCTGAGTATCCACACCTCCCAATTTGCCGTTCTAGGCAATCCGGGTCAAAAGTAAGCTGCCAAACGCGCATCATTGTGAAAATGAAGTGGCATATGTCGGTTTAGTATGTTAGCAGAGCACACAGCACGGCTATTCCTTTTCGACACGTTACATTTTCCTTTGAACAGTGCGCCGCGTAGTGAACTACCTAGCGCTTTTAGCGAAACGAGATTCCATTGCAATCATTTTCAGAATTAAATCTTAGTCCAAAAGTTCTACGTGCAATCGAAGAAATGGGCTACACAGCTCCAAGTCCGATTCAAGCACAGGCTTTGCCACTTCTCCTCGGCAAAACCACAGATTTCCTCGGCCTCGCAGCTACAGGAACTGGTAAAACAGCGGCATTCACAATTCCTCTTCTTGAGCGTCTTGATCCTAACGTTCGTCAGGTTCAAGGTCTTATCCTTTGCCCGACACGTGAACTTGCAATGCAGGTTACGGATCAGGTTAATCTCCTCGGTAAATATCTTGGTGTAACAGCTTTGCCAATCTACGGCGGCGCAAGCTACAACGATCAGCATCGTGGTCTCCACCGCGGTGTTTCGGTTGTCGTCGGTACACCAGGCCGTATCTGTGATCACATTCGTCAGGGCACTCTTAACCTCGAAAAACTTCAAGTCCTCGTCCTCGACGAAGCCGATGAAATGATTTCGATGGGCTTTAAAGATGACCTCATGTCGGTACTCGACAGCGTTCCAGAAGGTCAGGCTAACACTTGGCTCTTCTCCGCTACAATGAGTCCAGACGTTCGCCGCGTGGCTGACACTTACCTCAAAAATCCTGAGCAAGTTCAAGTCAACCGTTCGGAAATGGTTCCTACATCCATCGAACAACTTTTCTACGTCACTCACGAATCGAACAAGCCAGACGTCCTCTGCAAGCTTATCGATTCTGTCGATGACTTTTACGGTTTGATCTTCTGTCAGACCAAAGCACTTGTTGCTGACTTGACTTCACACTTGATGGACCGCGGCTACCGCGTCGACTCACTTCACGGTGACAAGACTCAAAGCGCTCGTGAAATCACGATGAAAGCTTTCCGCGATCGTAAAGTGAAGATCCTCGTTTGTACCGACGTGGCCGCTCGTGGTCTCGACGTTAAAGACGTCACTCACGTTATGAACTATTCTATCCCACGCGAACTCGACAGCTATGTACACCGTATCGGCCGTACAGCTCGTTGCGGTAAGTCGGGTGTGGCGATGAGCCTTATCTCTCCTCGTCAACGCGGAATGGTTGGCCAGATCGAGCGCCTTACAAAAAGCACTCTGATCGAAGGCAGCGTTCCTACACGTCGCGAACTCGGTGCGAAAAAAGTATCGAGCTTCCTCGCGAAATTCCAAGAGCAAGAACATTTCGACCGCGCTATCGAATCGATGGGCGACGAGTGGAAAGCAGCCTTGGCAGCAATGTCTCCAGAAGAAATCGCAGGACGTTTCCTCGCGCTTAACTTCACAGACATCTTCAATGATAAAGATGCTGACCTCCGCGCAGCTCCTTCTCGTCTCGGTTTCGTCGATCGCGGTGATGACCGTGGTGGCGATCGCGGTGGACGCGGTGGATATGATCGTGGTGCACGTGGATCCGATCGCGGACCACGCGGCGCAGATCGCGGCGGACGCAGTTTCGATCGTGATCGCACATCGGCTCCTCGTTCTGCTGAACGCGGTGAGTTCCCACGTCGTCCAGCACCCGTTCGTGTTGAAGGCGGCGGCAACGGTATCGTAAAACATGCCGACGCTCCCGGAGCTTCCAAAGACTATCGCGGTCCTAAGATCGCGGCAGCAGCTAAACCAGCTTTTACTCGTGACGAAGCGCCTCGTAAGCCTTTCGACGCTGAGAAGAAAAGCAAACTGAAACCTAAGAGAACTTTCGATCCGTCGGAGAGCGTCTCGACCGGTAGCGGTTTCGCGGGCAAGGCTCGCAAAGAAAAACGTTCTTAAGACTTACAATAGCTACACCAACAGCTAGAGTTTCTTAAATTTGGGGGAGGAAAGTCAGTTCGACTTTCCTCCTTTTTTTTGTGCTTTTTGCCAAAGCTTAATCCTGTAACATTTTGATACAAGAAATCTGAGGACAGTTCTCATTTTCTTCCGATAGACTATTGTGATCCAGCCAGACATCGAGTCGAGGTCGTCATGATAAATCAGCTTCGCCCTTTGGGCCTGATGGTCTTCTGCCTGATCTACACTTCGGTGGTGGCTCTTGCTCCGACGCTCTCGATTGGAATCGCGGTCGGGCCGCCTCTCGTTTGGCCTGCTGCGGGAGTCTATTTCGCCTACTTAATGCTCTCGCCCATGAGAGAGTGGTGGAAGCTGATCGGCCTCGTCTTCATCTGTGGAATCGTCGGCAACAGTTTAGGCAATGTTCCGCTTCATCCTCATCTTCTGCTCAGTTGGACCCTCGTCTCCGCATCCATGACTTTGAGCGCCGCTCTTCTTCGTTACAGTTCGGAGCGTTTCGATGAACATTCCGTCATGCGCGCGATACTTTTCGTCCTGATTGGAGGGCTCGTTGCGCCTACGCTCTCCGCTGGATTGAGCAGCATGGTCTGGCAAGGCTTGATGAGCGAGACGCAAATGCAGGCCTTTCGTTTCCGCTTTGCCGGGAGCAGTCTGGGAATTCTCACCGTCACGCCTTTTCTTCTTTCCGTTCACGCCATTCTTCTAAGGCCCAAATCCCTGGCGGCGATCGATCAG
>SEDW01001331.1 GCA_004193325.1 Pseudomonadota bacterium
CTGACGACCGCTCCGATTCGTTGGTTGACCGATGATGTTCAAAAATTTGTCGCGCGTGAAATTCGCCGCAATCGTCTTTATAAAGGCATTATTCTCGATCCGCCGACCTTTGGTCGCGGCACCGCTGGTGAGACCTGGAAGATCGAGGAAAATCTTATCGATCTTCTCGACGCTCTCAAAGGCATTCTACACCCGGACTTTAGCTTTTTCCTCTTGAGCTCGCATTCAACCGGTTACACACCGATCGCAATGCAAAACCTTTTGGGATCACTCCTCAAAGGTGTAAAAGGTCGTTTCATCGCCGAAGAAATGCTGGTCGATGAAGATGGCGGCACTGGCCGCGCGCTTCCAAGTGGAGCTTCAACCTGGTTTATTCGGGATTCGGAATGACTTTCATCGCCAGTCCACAAAACCCCAAGATCAAAGATCTGGTGGCTTTGAGAGAGAGTAAAAAACGGCGGGAGCTCGGTCTATTCGTCGTTGAAGGTGCGCGTGAAATTGAACGGGCCCTTGCTTCCGGATTTGTCTGTCGGACGCTGTATGTTGAAGAAGATCTTCTAAATAACGATGGCCATGCTCTGGTCAAACGCATTCCTGTTGCTGCACAATTTGGAGTTTCGAAAGAAGCTTACGCAAAAGCTGCCGTCCGAGAAGGTTCAGACGGGCTATTAGCCGTCATGGAGATCAAGGTCTCAACTTTTTCAGATATAAAACCTAAAGATAAACCTCTGCTTCTCGTCCTTGAAAACCTTGAGAAGCCAGGAAACTTTGGTGCTTTGGCGAGAACGGCAGATGGCGTCGGTGTCGACGCTATCATTGTGCTCGATCCAAAGGCGGATCTCTTTAATCCTCACGCTGTACGTGCCAGCGTAGGAGCGATGTTCAGTCAGCCGCTGATCGCTTGTACCCACGAAGAATTCTTCGCCTATTGCGAGGCACATAAGATCAAAATCGTGGCGGCAAGCCCTCAGGCCAAAAACTTTCATTACCAGGCAAATCTCAAAGGAGCCGTGGCGCTTATTTTGGGTTCGGAAGCAT
>SEDW01001332.1 GCA_004193325.1 Pseudomonadota bacterium
TTGTCCTTACGAAAGAACTGATACATATCACCGGCGTCTTTACGGGAAAAGCGCAACTCACGCCAGACGGCGTTGTCGAACTTTCCCATACCGATCGAGAGAATGAATTTTTTCGGCCTGAGACCTTCGACAACAGCCTCTTTCGAGGGAGCGGCGTTGAGGCCCGATGATGTGGTCACAAAACCCAGCAACAATAACAGCGGCAGATGAAAAAATTTCACTCGTCTCGTCCTCTCAGCATAATCTAGATCGTAATCACTTCTTCGATCTACCCTGTTCCTGAACCAGCACCGGTAGACGGTAAACGTCATCGGGGAAGTGCCCCACCGCATGCGTGCCCAAGGATTTGCGGATCTCGCCGTAAGCATCGGAAGCAATCCAGTTCTCGAGATCCCAGCGCAAACGGAGGGGAGCGCGCATACGTTCGAGATTCTGCAAAGCGCTCAAATGATCCTGATGCATCGACGTCGTGAGGACGACAAGGAATCGGCCGAGGATTTCCTGAGCTTTCAGGTCATCAAAGCGTTTGGACATTTGCGCGAGTTCGTACCAGGCTTTTCTCTGCTGAGGTGTCAGCGCTCTGAGCCAACGGCCGACCTTGCCAGCAGCCACCGAATCGGAAGTGCGCGACATGCGCGGCACCAGGGTTTCGATCTGCTGGTTCAAGAGGCTCAATTGCCAATCCCAGGCTGTAATACCAAATCTTTGAGCAAGCCCAACAAAGATCACCGACCATTTCGAATCGACGAGATTGGAGAAAAACACCGGCTTCGCCTGCCAAAGACCATTCGGGTTCGGCGAGAAGTGCTTACGAGCTGGAATCAACCAGCTCATCTTGTCGAGAGCTTCCTGAACCGAAGATTCGGTCTTGGTCAGGGGCTTACCCTTTTTCAAAGGCACAAGATGTTCGTTGAGTCCTGCAAGGAGTTCGGGAACCAAAGGTCCGATCGTCACAATCGATTCGATCAAACGACGTTCGTAGCCTTCAAACGTTTGAAGTATGCGTTTCAGATGTGTGTCACCGATCATAAGGATCGG
>SEDW01000278.1 GCA_004193325.1 Pseudomonadota bacterium
GTCATGTGGCCGATGAAAGTAGGGGAGGCGGTATGCACCGATTCCGCCACAACTTCTTTCAAAAGATATTCAGCCTGTTCGGATACAAAGACAGGCTTTTCAGGAATTTTAGACTCGAGAAAATTCTGCTCGAGCTCTTGTGGGGAAATCCCCGAAGACACGACGTGCTCTTTTAGAAAATCCATCAAGTTGCTGGAAATCTGAGCCTCGATACGACCGAGCGTGCTCTCTTCACTTTCTGGAACCGTGAAGATTTTAAGCAAAGTCTCGTGATTCGCATCAGCGCTGTCTTTGTCTTTATTGGATTTATCTTTTTTCAGACTCTTCTCACTCTGCACAACAATCCCAACCCGTTAAATTGGCAGAAAAAATGACTACAAGAAGTAGCAGTTCCACGAACTAATGACAATCATTAGAACAGAATCTCTGAGTATTATGGCTTATCTTGAGTGAGGGGCAGGCCTAGGCCTAAACCTTTAGTGAATGGATCCGCTGGCGCGGTATCCGGCTCCCTTGAGTTCGGAGAGCAAATCTTCGAGCTCATCATCAACCCGCTTGAAGCCAAATTGCAGTTGCATGCAGTGGGGCTGCAACTGGCGCTCCATAATCTCGGCGGTGGCGACTACGTAAATCGTGTCGCTTTCATTGCTCAGCTGCAGATTAACTGTTTCACCGATGGGAAAGAGTTCAATCAAATCCGAGCTCGCAAAAATGAAATCGTGTTCCAGATAGTCGAGTTCGGCGATGAGTTCGCGATGCGAAATCTTTCTCGCGCGAGCACGGACCAGGAGTCGAAAGGGGAGAGCAGGCAATAGGACATGGACATGGCCTTCAAAATGAAGCCACGACTCTTTGCCGGATGTGCTCAAACCGCCTACGTCCATATTGGAGGAACTCCTGTTTTCTGACGAGCCTCACAATGTAGCTCAAACAGCCGACTTTTGCGAATCGATTTCTAAATCGTCTGGAACTTCCTCAGAAGACTTGGAAGTCTTGAGTTCGGCGGCTGCCGTGATCTCGGCCATCGACTCATCGCGAAGAATTTTCACCACCGTGGACGCGACATCCCGGCGAGCAAGAAATTGAAAGTGAGACAAATGGTGCATAGGCACTCCGGTTACGTCACCGGGGTAGTTAAAGACACCACAGCGATCAACTGCCACCTTGTCTTCGCGGGAATAGAGGCAATGGATCTTTAAATTAGGCGGCGGTGTGCTGGCATGAAGTTCTTTGAGAAAACTGCAGCCGGGACGCATCTGCCACACATCTTTCCAGAAAAATCCGAGTGGAGTGAAAATTGCGAGATAGGTGAGCCAAGTCCCCTTAAAGGGAGTGCCCATCGTAATGATCTTGTCGCAATATTTGGACCCACCGAGACGAAGCAGCCACCAGAGAGCGACGAGTCCACCTTTGGAGTGAGCGACAACGTGCACTTTCTTAAAGCCGTAACGTTTCATCTGACGTTGAATTTTTCGATCGATAAATTCGCTGGTCTCAGGAATTCCTCGGGTGAAAAACACTCCGAGCGATCCGCCGAGGTTAAAACTCATGACATCAAAACCATCGCGGGAAAGAAGATTTTCCATAACGGCAAGCGTTTTACGTGACGAGAAGAATCCGTAGAGAAGAACGACAGGGATCTTCTCAGCGGTATACACTGCGGTGCGTTTGATGTCGTTGTTCACGCGGGCTTCGTAGAGAAGTTCGTAATAAACTTTTTTACTCGCGACGAAGAGTCCGGTGCCCTTCTTTCGCATCACATATTCATAGATAAGGAGGGGAATCATCGTTGTGCAGGCGGCGATGCTGAGCGTCGTCAAACCCTTGTAAACCAGGCTTGTATTGGTGCCTTCGCCGATGCTCGCAAAGAAATAGACTTCGGGAATACAGCCAAGGAAACTAAAAATAAACACACGACGGGCGTGAAAGTCGGCGACTCCGAAAAGAAGCGAAAAAATATCGAATGGAAAAAATGGAATCCAGCGAGTCATGAAAATAAGCTTATAGTCCTGAGTCCGAATCAGGCGCCAGGTCGAAGGCAGGTTTGAGCTCAGCCAGGGACGCACCACTTTTTTACCGATGAGGTGGCCCGGGAAGTAGAGGAGGAGTGAGGAAAATGCGGCACCAAGAGCTGTGAGGAAGGTGCCGAGCCAGACTCCAAAACTGTCTCCCGCAATGTAAGCGGCCTGACCGAGGGGTGAGAAGAATAGGGGGCGCAGACCTGAAAGAAGAGTGAAGCCCAGCATGCTGCCAACGCTATCGCCCTTGAAACAGGTTTTCATCGTCTCATCACAGACGACATGCCAGAATATAAGTCCAATGCTCAAAAGCCCAACTATGAGCATGACTTCAATGAATAGCGCTATGCGAAATTGTCTAGACAAGCGCGCTTTACCTCAAGGCTGGATCGCCTGCACCCGATGAGTAGTGCTGGCCCCGGATGAAAAGTTGGTCTAAAAGTCAAAGCTGTTCTCTATAATAGTATCCTGAGCCAGGGGAGCGCAGTAGTGGGTAGGCTTGGTAAATATTTCCTCGCAATCTTTCTCCTGCTTTTTAGCGGCCTCAGCTACGGCGTGGTTTTGCCAAAACGCGACCAAGTGGTTAAGAAAGCTGCCGATCTACTCGATAATTGGTCGGTTTCCTATGTCTACGGCGGATCGAAGCTCGGCGATCCTGAGCACTGCGAAGCCTGTAACGCCTGTCTCGATCGAAAAAAATCGGGTCCAAAAGAGAGATTCAGCGACTGTCCGGTCTGCACCAAGTGCAGTCTCGACTGTAGTCACTATACCTTTGAAGTCTTCAAGCAGGCGGGACTGAGTTCCACCTATCTCACGACCGCCCTCATGAATAATTTGAGTCCTCAAGAGCTCGCCTCCCGCTATCAGCTGCTCGACATTGGAACAGCCATGGGACGGGCTATGCCTGGAGATCTCCTGGTCTATGACGGGCATGTTGTGCTTTTGGAAAAGAAATATCCGGATGGACGTGGTGATGTGATCCATTCGACTTCGGGCAAAGAGCTCCGTGGGCCTGGAAACGGCATCCAGCGAGAGCGCCGTGCTCAGCTTGAGAATTTTCGTGGGCCCGTGCTTCGCATTCTTCGTCACCTTGACCTAGCCAAAGAGATGCGAGACTTCTACCTTCAACGCAGAAGCGGCTCAGCTAACGAACGAAAGCCATCCTTTACTCAGGAATAGTTGTGTCCATGAGAATTTTCTTTTAACCTAGGCGCGAATCCTCAGGGGGATCGCTCTTTGCGTGGGTGTCTTCCATTTTGACTCGCTAATTTCCACGTACTTACGAAGGACGCTGTTTTATGTATGCAACCACCGAATTCAAAAAAGGTTTGAAGATTGAGCACAACGGCAAACCTTGGGTGATCGTTGAATTCCAACACGTGAATCCGGGTAAAGGTTCGGCCTTTGTTCGCACTCGTTTGAAAAACCTCGAAACGGCTCAGGTTCTTGAAATCACTTTCAAGGCTGGCGATAAAGTTCCAGTGCCGGATCTTGAATACAAAGAGATGCAATACCTCTACAACGACGGCGTTAGCTATACATTCATGGACCTTGCGACTTACGAGCAGGAAGTTCTGAAAGAATCTGAAATCGAAGATGCTAAAGACTACATCGTTGAAAACAGCGTTGTGAAAGTCACCTTCTTCCAAGGACGTGCGGTTGCAGTCGACATCGATAACTTCGTTGTCCTCACCGTTAAAGAAACTCAGCCTAACATCAAAGGCGACACTTCAGGCGGCGGCGGTAAGCCAGCAACCATGGAGACTGGTCTGGTTGTAACGGTTCCCTTCCACATCACCGAAGGCGAGCACCTGAAGATCGACACCCGTACTGGCGAGTACGTGGAAAAAGTGAAAAAGTAATCCTTCTCGAGGACTCGAACAGGGTCCTTAAAGCAGCATAGCCCAGTCTTAGATCCTGAATTCATTCAGATCTTCGCTGGGCTTTTTTTGCAGCCAAGCGTGCTAGCGAATTTGCCTAGATGCCCCTCTCCTAAGCTCTGATTTGCCCGTGTTAGTATCTTGATAAGAGGTTACTGGCATGAAAAGTGGGCTAGAAGAATTTCTGAAGCGTATTGAAGCGAAGCCGACCAATGAAACATTGATCGATCGCTTTATGACGCTCGTTTTGGAAGAAGACGGCGTTGATCGTATTCTCTACCTGAAGAGCCTCGTGGGTTTGCTTCTCAAAAGCAATCCCTATGCAGCGTTGAAGGCGGCTTATGTCGAACTTCAGGAAGCTCGCAAAGAAAAGCTCTCGAACGAGTATGAGATCGGCGCGTTAAAAGACGTCGAATCCTGCTTTTTAAATTTGGGTAAGAACGATAACGCGGCTCTGGTTCGCGAAGAGATTACCAAGCTGTCCTCCGAAAACACCCAAATTCAGGCTATCCAAAAGCCCTCAGCGCCTCGCTCACGGCCGAGCAACGATGGTAGCGAATTTCCTGTGATTCCAGGAGATGATGACAATATTCCAGGAATCGCAACAGGCGAACGCACCCGTATGGCTCCGCCTCCCGCGCAGCACACGGTGATGACCGATATGTCGAAGACATTCGAGTCGCCCAGTGCGAGACCATTCGAAAAGAAACCGATTCCCAATTTTCCAAGCGAGCCCAAGGCTGCGGCGCCAGCTCCCAAGCCTTCGCCAGCGCCCAAAGCCAAACCTTTGCCAGCACATATGACTCCGGCGCCTCCGCCCGATGATCTTAATCCTGATGTTGTAAACTCGGCGATGTTTCAGGCCAAGGGTGCAAACCTTGATCCGGGATTCTCGAACGTGGTGCACGATCGTACCCGCGCGACTCCGATTCAGATTCCAAGTTCTAAACCTTCGTCCACTTCCATTCCCTTGGAATCCTCTTTTCATGAAGACGAGATTCCGCTGATCGATTCGGCTTCGGCAGGTGAACCTGAGCCTGACAGCGAAGGCGAAGATGGATTTGGTTTTAGTTTTGAATACACCAAACGCGGCAAGATCGAATCCGGCGACAACGAGCTCGGAAGCATCGGCACTGTGAACGGCACCGCAAATGGTACTGCAAGCGGAACGAT
>SEDW01000279.1 GCA_004193325.1 Pseudomonadota bacterium
AACCCGAGGCTGCCGAAAGTCTTCGCATTGGGATCGCCTCCCGCATAGGCCTTGGTTCCGACCTTATGAACGATCAAATCCGAGCCATCACGTCCGTGAGCTCGGTTGAGGTTCTGATTACTTTCTTGTTTGAGCAGAGCTCCAGGTTTCCAGCGAATTCCCCAGTTCGAAGCCTGAGCTGTCGCTGCCCAATCATCGTCAGAAGAATTTCCATCAAAATCTTTCGGCATCGAAGCGGTGCTTTGGACATCGCCTTCACTGAAGCCAAAGCTCGACAGAAGTTCATCGTGTCTTTGCCGAATTTCCGTCAAATACTTTTGTCGCTCGAGCCGCTGGGTCTTGGGCAAAGTCTTCGGAGCCGTGGCTTCGAAGTAGCGCTCGGCACGGGTGAACTGAGATCGCTTGAAGTACACGACGGCCACTTTAAATCGAGTCAAAGACCGATTCGGGCCGCGTAGCTTTAAATTGAGACGCAGACCCTTGAGGGCTTTGCCAAACTCTTCAAATTCGAGATAAGTCGACCCGTAGGCATAGGCCGTGTCTTTGGTCAGAATAGGGTCTTCAACCCGATCAAAGTATTTTTTTGCGCGTTTGAATTTCTTCTGGCGATAGTAAATCGTACCGATGAGAAGAGCGGCCTTATCGCGCTGCTCAGGATCTTTATTCATGGTTTTGAGAATCTTGCCCGCTTCGGGAATACGTCCGGCGCGAACATGCTCAACCGCCGCCTGATACATGGGATCAGGATCCGGCTTCGCCACGGACTTGACAGCCTTGGTATCCGGCTTTAATTCCGCACTGGGATCAGCCTTAGGATCGGCCTTGTTCTCGGGAGTTGGACTGGATTCAGCAGGGGGAGGAGACGCCTCAGCATTAGCCGCCACGAGCAATTCATCCGACTGGGCCTTCGCCACAGTTGAAAGGATGAAGAGGCTGAGGATCAGGCTTCGGAGCATGGATTAGGATTCCTCAGGGTTCAAAATGGACGCTGGGATACTTCTTTTGCATGCTGGCCTTGGCGGCTTTAACGTTGCCTTTTTGAGCGATCACTTCTTGATAGAATTTGATCTCTTCCATGTAGTCAAGGAAGAGTTCGGGAGCTTTTGGAGTGTACGCAGCCACAAGATTTTGCAGCTCCCGTAGGGGAATTTCGCCCATTTGAGCCTCCTCGTTGACGAGCAGAGCCATGCGGCGAACCAGTATCATCGCTTCAAAGAATTCCTGCCAGGGCCCACGGACCTTGACTGAGTTAAAACAATTCTTCAGATCATCAGCGGCATGAGCATCTTCCAGACAACTCATGGCCCACAGTGTTCCAGACATTTCATATTCTTCGGTAGGCGATGTGCCGGAGATGGCTCCAAGCTGCCAACGCAGTCTTGATAGAATGATTTTGCCATCGCCCGTTGAATCCTCATTGGTGAGTTTCACCAGGGATTTAAGCGCTGTTCGAAGGCAGGCTTCATGATAAGAACCTGGCTCCATCCAGCCATTCATAGGCGAACGGTTTTTGATCCAGTGGGTATCCATCATCAGGACTCGCGACCATTCTTCTCTTGGCAAACGGCGCCCTTCAAGAAAGGCCAGCCAGTCGTTACGAGAATCACGCCAACGGTCGTCCCAGGCCGCGACTGAACAATCCTGAGGCAGGAATGTATCCGTCGTACCGCGAAGTCTTTTCGCCGAGAGGCCTTCCCAGCGACCTTCTTTGGAATACGCAACCGACCGCACATAGGGCAGCCATTGAACCGAACCTTTTTTCTTCTTCATCGCCTGAGTGATCTCATGACGATTGCGGTCCATATAGCCTTCGAATCGCGGGTTATAGCGATCTCCAAGATATGACTTCGCCTGATAGTAGGAGCGATCCTTGAGATAGGCTATGGGGTTGACCCATTCGCCATCGCGATAGCTAAAAAAGCCAAGCACAAGAGCCAAAACAACAGCAACGGCCGCAGCGAAGAGTACGCCACGCCCTTGATTCGGTCTATTGAACGAGGTTCCGCCCATACGCATGCGAGCGTTGGGAACCGAAGGCGTTGGCGCGACGGTGATTCCCCATCCCGACATCATCTCCGAGTGGATGAGCTGCACCAATTCTGGATAATGGCGACGAATGCCTTCGATATTATCGAAAGTCACCCACTGCCTTAACGATCCAGAGATCTCATCCTGAAGGCCGAACTGCATCTTATGATAGGCTTCCTGCACCTGTTTTAAGGTGTAGGGCCCTAAGAAGCGTTCCATGCCGACGCGAATGAGGTAGAGACGCTCCATCAATCCCTCGCCACGTGTGAAATCACAACCGTAATATTATCCTGGCCGCCAGCTTCATTTGCTTCCTGAATCAAACGCTGAGGAAGTTCGTAAAGTCTGTCTTCGTATTCTTTGATGATACGAAGCATTTTCTTGTCGTTAACCATACCCGAGAGTCCGTCCGAACAAGTCAGGAGGATTTCGCCTGGTTGAAGTCTGAGTTCATAGATATCCACTTCGCACTGCGTGGAAAGGCCGAGAGCACGGACGAGCGCGCCTTTTTTCGGGTTCTGTGCGAGAGTTCCATCGGGTAGCCAGCCGCGTTCCACGTAGTTTTCCACGTTGTGATCGAGTGTGAGCTGCCAGAGATTGTTTTTGAAATAAAGGTAAGTGCGTGAGTCACCCATGTGACAGATAAAGGCTTTTTCACCAACGAAGAGAATGCAGTTCAAAGTCGTGGCCATGCCTTCGACGGGTGAACCATTGCCCTTGGTGATGATCTCTTTATTCACGTGATCGATGCTTTGAATGAGGAATGGTTCCACTTCTTCATGACGAAGACTTTCGCAGTTGAGATAGGCTTCCTTGATGCCGTTCACCGCGAGCGATGACGCAACTTCCCCACCCTTACGGCCACCGATTCCATCGGCAACGATAAGAAGTCCCAACTCCGCATTGAAGAATAGGCTGTCTTGGTTGTTCTTTCGAACACGCCCCATGTCTGTGGCACCGAACATTTCAATACGCAAAGTACACCCCACTAGTTCCTGTGGAGCCTATCGGACGGAAGTGGCTGGAATATAAGAAAGAAGACTTTGAAACAACTTGTCACTTCGGCAAAAAAGAGCGGTGAAACCGCTCTTCTCAGGTGCTTAGGGAAAACGTCGGGTAGGCTAGTTTATGACCGGCTTCTCAGTCAGTTCGGGGGCTACGAGTTCAGGGAGATAGACCCAGCCTTGATCTGTGAAGAATTCATTCTCCGGACGAGAGACCTTATCCCTCAGCTCCAGACCAGCCATGATTGCAGCCACGAGCGCACTGAAGGTCTCGACCGAAGCGGTCGCTTCGTCCATCATATGCCCATCAATGATCCCAGCCTGCACTAGCGCTCGCATAAGCTTTTGCCTCTGCTCCCGACCGATTCCAAACGCGCGGTATTGATAACCGAGCTCCGAGGGAAGACCGAGCTGCTCAACAAAGACCGATAAAGCGTGGGGAATCGAAGTCTCAAAGAGACGAATCGGTTCCTCGAGACTCCGAAGCCGACGCTGCAAAGTCAGCGAACGCACAACGAGCGGCGCTTTGTTTGCACTATAAGTCGGCTCCTGCAGTGACGGGTGCCACTGGTACCATTCTTTGACATCCCAGATGCGTTGCGTCTGGGGATTCATAGGCTTTTTCTTCTTCTTCCCACGCTGCGTGTCGACGAGTTTTTGCATGTAAGCAACGGCGATATCTTCGCAGGCGTTGACTCCAGGGCAACTCACTCGTGTGCATGCGACGCAAGGCGGCACTGTTAAAGGGCTATCAATCATGACTCGATCGGGACGCTCACTGCTCAAGACATCGAAGAGTCGATCGTCCGAAAAGAGCCTGTGGACAGTGCCCATACGGTCGTAAATGCTGCTTATCTTTAAGTTGCCTTCACCCAGGTGACCTGTCATGATCACAAGGGTCGTTTTTGTCGAATTGGGACCTGCCAGATGGATCCCAGCTACCTTGACCTTTAACTGATTCTGCATGACGTCCTTCATGCAAGATTGTTTTCGATATGGAATACGCGGAACCTATGAATGCTAGACTGCTTAGCCTCTTAATATATGCTTTTTCGCTTTGCTCGATGTCCGGCACTCTGTTAGCACAAGACCGCGATCCGGAAGCTTTGAAACCAGCACAAGAAGAATTCACTAAACAACGTTATTCAACGGCGCTCACGCTCCTACGCAGTTACTTGCGGGATCATCCTAACGATCAGGATGCATGGGTTTGGTTTGGTGCGAGTTACTACCACACGGGCCAGGCCCAATTAGCTCTCACAACACTTTCCAAGGCCAAACCTAAAGGGGATTTGAAATCTCTTCGCCGATATTACATGGCCCTTAGTTACGATGCACTGGGAAAGTCTGAAAAGGCGAAATCGCTCCTTACCCAACAGGCTCGTTCGAAAGATCTCTTTGCAGAAGATGCACTCTTTGAGTTGACAGTTATCGAGTATGAAGAAGGCGACGTCGCCTCCACCACCCGAAACCTCGACGACTATAACAAACGTTTTCCCGACGGTCGTTATGAAAAACAGATGACCATCATCAAAGAACGTTTGACAGAAGCTGGACGCAGCGAGATTGCTGGCAGTCGGCGCGCTCAGTACAAGGCAAGTTATTTTGAATCGAACCCTCTTTCACTCGTTTCGATTCCGCACAAGTGGTTTTACGAAGTGGGTTACGATTACCTAAGAGGCGAACGTTCGAATCCCGGCTACCGCGATGGCCTTCCCATCGTCCAGACCGGTGCGGCTTACGAGAGCTATAAGCTCACGACTCAGGCTGGCTTTATCCTTGGTCCCTTCAAAGGCACCGGTACTGAGAGTCATGCCGGCTATATCTATTCGCAGAACTGGTTTTCCGATTCCGAGCGCATGGAGACCTTCTCGGAGGATCCAAGCGACTTTCAATACTTTCCTTTCCGCCCGGATTTGATGGAGCGGAGCCATATTCTTACAAGTCTTATAACCTCTCGAGTTCGAGCGAATCCCCTTTTCTGAGCTACACCCTTCAGAACGAAAACCGCTTCTCCTTCTTCGATCTCAAAGTCAAGGAAGAGGTCTTTCAGCACCGCTATCTCTACAACGATTACTGGGAGAGCTACACCTCCACCGGCTTTTCCGGTCAGGTTCAGTTTCGCCTCTTTCAGAATTTTCACTTTGCGGTGGCCGGTTCGCTTGCCAACGATAATTTCAGCTCAGAAGTCATTCGCTCGCAGTCCTGCTCGGATGTCGGCACTGACTTTTCCGGCGAGAGCGGCAACGGCGTGACCTGCAAACGCAGTGATCAAATCACGAAATTTGCAGCTGGCGCCTCTTACGTCAATAACTCGCAGCAGTCTTTTGCTGCTATTTTTAGGTATCACGATCGAAATAATGATAAATTGGTCGTATATAATGAAAATAAAGTCGAGGTTCTGTTCATGTTCACCCACGCCTTCCCAAATTTGCTGGGTGTGGAGCGTTATATAGAACCTTTCGTGGGATTGGCTGATCAGCGAGGAGTTTTCTGATGAGTGTCGACGATGCAACCATGGAACTCATAAGAGAATCGGTCCAAAGAAAAACTTTGGTCTATTTCTCTGCGAACAAAGTCAAAGTCGTGTTCCAGACTCAGGTCCATTCGATCAGAAGTCGCAGCGTCGTCATCTACAATTCGATCCCTCCCGAGTACATCGCCCGCGTGATGGATTCGGAGCAATTCTACCTCAAAATCCAGTCGATCCGCTTCGTCTGTGATCAGGTGACCACCGATGGGATTCACCTCCTCTATCCGCTCGATAATATGCGTCTGATCGAAGACAACCGTAACGCCAAGCGTTACAACTTCGGCACCAAGGATGCAGCCTTTATCGAGGTCATGAACCCGCTCGATCAGGAGACGGTTCTCCGTAAAAGCCTTCTTGATATGTCTTCGACTGGCCTTTCCTTTCGAACACCGGTCGAATCCATGCTCTATAGTGCCGGCCGCCGCTTTGAAAAAATGCGGATCTACATGGACGGCAAACTCCACAGTGAAGTCGCAGGACAAGTCGTTTACCAGCAGTCCTTTCTGACCAAAGACGGCAAGAGCTACTGTCAGGTCGGCTTCAAGTTTGACTCTGCCCAAAACAATCGCTGATAGCTCGTGCCCGAGGGACACATACAATGCAAAAGCTAAAAAAACATCAGAAAATCTACGTTAACCGTTCGATCAATATGGCTTCCATTCGTTCGCTCGGATTTGACATGGACCACACTTTGGTCCTTTATAATCGCGTAAATTTCGAAAATCTGGCGTTCCATGAGACGCTGAAAAAATTTATTGCCAACGGTTATCCCGAAGAACTCGCGAGCCTCAAGTTCGATCCGAATTTCGTAATTCGTGGTCTCCTCGTCGATCGCGAACGGGGCAATCTCCTCAAAGTCGATGCGCACAAGTATGTGAAAGTAGCCTTCCATGGTCACATGAAACTCGACAAGGCCGCGCGTTCGGAACTCTATAACTCCCGCGGTTTCAAAGCTGACGACTTTCTAACAGTCGACACCTTTTTTGCGTTAAGTGAGACTCAGCTCTATATCGAAATCGTCGATTACATGCGCAGAAATCCTGGCAAGATTCAGAAGACATTCACCGAGGTTTATAAAGACCTAAGAGAATGGATCGATCTCTCGCACCAGGATGGTTCGATCAAAACCAAAGTCTTGATGGAACCCTCGAAATATATCGTCCGTGATCCCCACCTCGTCGATACGCTCGTAAAGCTGATCGATGGGGGCAAGAAAATATTTCTCCTGACCAACTCCGATTGGGCCTACACCAACTCGGTGATGACGTATTTGCTCGATAATCAACACGAAGAATTCCAGCAGTGGCAGGACTACTTCGAGTACATCATCGTGAGTGCGGGGAAACCCAACTTTTTCACCGGAACGAACCCATTCTACGAAGTCATGACCGAGCAGGATGGTCTCTTAAAACTCCATCGCGGACCGCTCGTACCGAAGAATGTTTATCACGGCGGCAACGCTATCCTCTTCGAGAAACTGACGATGCAAAAGGGTGATCAGATCCTCTATTGCGGCGATCATATCTACGGCGACATCATGCGTTCGAAAGAACTCTTCAACTGGAGAACTCTCCTCGTTGTCGAAGAGCTTTATGACGATTTCAAAAAGACGGAAAAGCTTCAGCCCGAGCTCGAAAAGATCATGGAAGCCATCACGGTGGAAGAAGATCTTCAGGCTCAGGTGCAGGCGCTGCGGTCGAACATTTCCAATCAGGAACGTCGCCATAAATCCAAGCATCGGGCTAAGCAGGACGAGAGCAAATTTCTCGTCCGCATCGCCGAGCTGCAGGCCGAGCTGAAGGGCAAGGAAGAAACCCTTGAGACTCAGCACAAGGCGATCAAGGAGCTGATTTCGACTCGTGAGAAGCAATTCCACCCGGTCTGGGGCGAGCTCATGAGGACTAGTCTCGAGAAGAGCCGTTTTGGAAAGCAGATCGAATCTTACGCCTGTCTCTACACGAGCCGGATGTCCGCTCTTCGTCACTACTCCTGCAGTGAGAAGCTCAGGTCCTACCGGGACGTCATGCCTCACGACCTATAAAAGACAAATCCGGGCCTCATAGGAGGCCCGGATTTTTACTATAAGCCGTTGTTTCAAAAGACCTTATTCATCCTACTGCCCATTCCGACTAAAGCCTCCATTATTAAAGCTTCCTCTATACGTCGCCGATACCCCCAACAGACTTAATTTAGGCTCCACCCCCTTGTGATTTCAAATCATTCGGGAAGAAAGATTGGGACCGACCATCGCATGATAGAGACGTTGATAGGCCAGCGCTATCGCATCAAAGCCCTCATTGGTGAAGGAGGGATGGCGTCCGTCTATTCAGCGATGGATGAGAAGCTAGAGCGTCGCGTGGCTATCAAGATTCTCCACCCGCACCTGGCCCGTAACCCTGATATCCGGGAGCGCTTCCTCCTCGAAGCCAAAACCGTCTCAGGCCTCGACCATCCTAACATCATGCGCGTCTATGACTTCTCAGGCCTCGATTCCGATCAGCTCTGGATGGTCAACGAGATTCTCTATGGAGAAGACCTTGCCGAATACGTGAAGGCATTCCCCAAACAAAGACTGCAATTTATCGTGGCCTCCCTCATCACTCGCGAGATCTGTCGCGCGTTGCATGAAGCCCACAAACTCAATATCGTTCACCGGGACATCAAGCCCGAGAACATCATGATGTTGACCAACGGTCAAATCAAACTGATGGACTTCGGTATCGCCAAGGTTCACCGTGCGAATGCCACTCAAACCGGTATTTTCATGGGTTCGCCGAGCTACATGTCGCCCGAGCAGATCCGTGGTACTGACGTCGACTCGAGAGCCGACATTTATAGCCTTTCGGTGCTCTACTACGAAATCGTCACGGGCACTCTTCCCTTCGTCGGCAAGACGACAGCGGAAGTGATCAACCGTATTATGGTAGGCCGTTACACGCCACCAAACATGCTTATCACTGACCTCCCCTTCGCCTTGAATTCCATCATTGTGAAGGGTATGCAGGGGCACAAGGAAGATCGTTTCCAAAGCGTGACCGAAATGGGTCAGGCGATCGATACGTTCCTGACCAACTGTCAGATGCGCGAAAGCCGTACGGAACTCGAAGAATTTTCCCAAAACCGGGCAAAATTCGAAGAGCGTCTGTCGCAGATCATTTCCACCAAACCCAAAGGTCCATCCCCCGTGGCGATTCCTCTCGAGGAAATGTCGCCGACCTTCCGTTCCAAGATCACTCGTTATCATGCCTCCTATGAAGAACAAATGCAGGCGATGGAAGCTGAGAAGGCTCAGACTATCGCGGATCATTTGAGCCCGCTGTCTCCGACCGGCGAAGGTCAGGACATCCCGACTTCGACTATCATTCTCGACGAATCCTCGGTGCCGACCCTTCCGCCGATGCGTGAAGCGCGAGCGGCGATGCAGGCGATGGAAGAAGCGGCTAAGGCCTCTTTGAACATTGAACCCGTGAAGGTCGCTCCTCAGGCTCAGGCCCCGAAGCAGCAGCAAGTTCAACAACAGCAGCAGCCGCGCCAGGCTCAGGACAACAATTTTAAACCGATGACGGTTGCTCCTCAGCAAAAGCATCGTCAGACAAGCGGCAATTTCCAATCGCCGATGCGTCCTGGCACTCAGCCGCCGAAGACACCGCAATCGAATCCACGCACGACTCAGCAGCGCGGCTATTATCGTGAGTTTGAAGAAGAGAAGAAGAGCAACTGGGGCCTGATCCTGGCCGTGGTTCTCGTCGCGGCCGTGGCCCTGGGCTTCGTCTTCAGTAGCGACAAACTTTTGAATCGCATGAGCGGAAAGCCTGACAAAGTCAGACCAACTCCAGGCGAGAGCCTGGCGAACAAACCCAAGAAACCCAAGGCAGAAGAAATTCCTGTCCAGACGGTTGCCGTGGACCCGACTCCAGAACCTGAAGAACCAGCGGTGGCAACGCCTCCACCGACTGCGATCGAGTCTCAAACGATCGTTGTGCCGAGTGATGGCAAGACCAAACCGAAGATTCCCACAGTGGTTCCAACTGTGAAGCAGTCGATATTCTCCAAACAGCCGCCAAAGCCAGTGGCAAAGGCCGATCCGACTCCTGCGAAGCCGACTCC
>SEDW01001333.1 GCA_004193325.1 Pseudomonadota bacterium
AGCAATGACGAACTCCACACCAAGATGATGCGGGGTGAGATTGCCCTGATCGTGACGAGCAGTCAGGACAAGGGTGCAAGCTATACCCTCGATAATCACAATCCCGAAGCTGTACGGGCTCAAAAGCATGTTGACGATCTCATCCAGCGTTCTGCCGGGCGTAAAGATCTTGTATCGAACGAAGTCGACACTATTACGGTCGAGGGTGGACGTTATGTCGATTTTTTGATTCCAGGTCTCCTTGGACTTTCGATCATGACGTCGAGTCTCTTCGGTGTGGGAATGACGATCGTTTCGAACCGTAAGGAAAATTTGCTCAAGCGTTATCTCGCGACCCCGATGCGGGCCTACGAATATATCGTTTCGCATGTTCTCGGCCGCATGATGGTTCTCACTGCGGAATTTGTCGCGGTGATGCTCACAGGTTTTATTATCTTCCATTTCAAAGTTTACGGAAATTTCCTGAGCTTTGTCTTCTTCTCAGTTCTCGGTGCGGCCGCGTTTACTTCGCTTGCACTCCTCTGTGCATCACGAACACGAAGCATCCCCATGATCTCAGGCTTAACCAACATCATCTCCCTGCCGATGATGATGCTCTCGGGAGTATTCTTTTCGAAGAATAATTTTCCCGACTGGTTGATCACCGCTACGAGCTACTTGCCGCTCACTGTCCTAAACGATGGTCTACGCCGGATCGCGATCGAGGGACAGCCCTTGCATACGCTTGGATATGAGATGGCGATATTGAGTTTCTATCTCATCGTGCCGGCAGTCGTGACGCAAAAAATCTTTAAGTGGTATTGAACGAACGGGGGGAGTACATACTCTCTCCGGCTCTTTTCATCCTAGAATTCTGCATATCCGCGCGCTCTACCCATCTTCCCCAGTCTTCATCCCATCTTTATCGAGAAGCTACTCTAGCTTCATGAAGAATTGACTCCTGATTAATCCCCCCGCCTCCTAAAGACTCTATATATCGCGCATAACAAGAGACTGTTAAGGAGTGGCCATGCCAATTCAATCGAGCTCGCGCTAT
>SEDW01001334.1 GCA_004193325.1 Pseudomonadota bacterium
GAGTAGTAGCGCTCAAAGATTTTGTCCTTCGCGTAGTCGGGAATGCCTGGACCCAGGTCCCTTAGAGTCAGGCACCATCGATCGCCTAATCGCTCGAGCAAGATACGGACTGCGGCACCCTCAGGGCTGAACTCAATTGCGTTCTCTAAAATATTGGAAATAGCCTGTTCGAGGAGAAATCGGTCACCCAGAACGTGAGCAGAATCTGGCGATTTGATTTGAAGGTCGAGTCTCTTAACCTCAAGGGTAGCGGCTGAGGCCTCAGCGATTCGAGAAATGACCTTAACGAGATCGACTGGCTCAGGGTCCTGCAGACTCTGCCTGTATTCTAGAGTTGCTTGCCAGAGCATTTTTTCGATGAGGGTATGGAGACGTTTGGACTGGTCAAATATCGATCGCAGGAATTTTTGTCTCTGTGGCTGAGGCATCTCTTCCTGAAGAAGCTCTGAAGACGCTTGGATTGCGGTAAGAGGGCTCTTCATCTCGTGGGTGAGGGTCATGATGTATTCTTCCACGTAGCGCTTCCCTTCCAGTCTTTCTCGCATCGATTGAATGGACCCTCCGAGCAGTTTGATCTCTTTGAGGGATAGCGCAGGAAGAGTGGCACGATCCCCATGGGCGACCGCATTTGCGTAAGTGACCAGCTTTCTCACTGAGGTCGAAAGCCAGAAACTAATGATCAAACCGATGAGCAAGGAAGCGGCTAAGAGCCAGTATCCTCCTCTTATAATCTTATTGCGGGTACGCTGAATAAATGGTTCGACGCTCAGATTCGATTTTGCAACGGTTAGGGAACCAATAATTTTGCCATCGGCCTTTATCGGAGCGGCCACGTACATCGTTGTCGATTCTGAGTGTTCAGAATCGGGACTGCTGCGAACTCCGTATTGTCCCCGGAGCGTGAGGTAGACATCGTTCCATTGAGAAAAATCTTTGCCGACAGATTCTTCGATCGAATCGTAGACGACGATTCCACTCGCGTCAGTGATATAGATTCGAAAGCCAGGTCGCTGCCGGGAGAATCCCCAGATGGA
>SEDW01001335.1 GCA_004193325.1 Pseudomonadota bacterium
TGGGCTGCGGCCAACCTCAAACAGGTTTCGGAACTTATCGGCAGCGACGAAATTAATAACCCTTATGCACGTCTCGTTCAAAATGGTTTTGCAGCGGTTGAACACCATCACAAGGGTCGCCACACTGGGCTGAACAACAGTGGATCTCAGGATGAATTTCTCACACGTTCTCTGAAACGCTCGATGGACGAAGACCGTGTGCAAATGGAATTCGGTCTCTCGTTTGTGGCAACCGTTGCTTCCAGTGCTCCTTTTATCGGTCTCTTCGGAACCGTCTGGGGTATCTATCATGCACTCCTCGCTATCGGCATCTCGGGCCAGGGAACACTAGATAAAGTTGCCGGACCGGTTGGTGAAGCTTTGATTATGACAGCCATCGGTCTCGTCGTTGCGATCCCGGCGGCGATCTCTTACAACTTCTTTTCAAGGGTCAACCGTAACGTCTTCGCTCAGGTCGACTTCTTTGCCCATGACGTTTTCAGCTTCCTCTCGACCGGTCTTAAGACCGAGAACGTGACCAAGGGTTGGAAGCCCAATATGAGCATCGACAACAACGTATCTGTGGCTGGTGCCTTCCAGCCTAAAGGCGGCTGATATGGCTTTCGGATCCCTCGGTGGCAATGAAGACAATCAGCCCATGGCTGAAATCAACATGGTGCCGATGATTGACGTTATGCTCGTCCTCCTGATCATCTTTATCGTTACAGCTCCGCTCCTGACGCATGCTGTGAAGCTGGAATTGCCGCGCGCCAGCAGCAGTCCCAATCTCACTCCACAATCGGTTCAGGTTGCGATCGATGCAGCTGGAAAAATATTCTGGAACGGTGAGGAAGTGGACAAGGGAGCTCTTCAGCAAAGGCTCCAAACGGCCTCGACCGAAGCGGTTGAACCCGAAATTCATTTGAGTATCGACCGTACGACTGCTTTTGAAAAAGTTGCAGAAGTCATGTCGATGGCTTCGAGTCTTGGCTTGAGCAAACTCGCGTTTGTCACCGACCCGACTCCTGCTCCGAAGTAATTGAGGCCTCACGTGA
>SEDW01001336.1 GCA_004193325.1 Pseudomonadota bacterium
CCATTACCTTCAGGCGTCGCCTTTGAGCTTCGTAGAAGTTTTTCATAAAAGGTTTTTCGCTATGATCCAAATAGGCGCGAAAGGTTGCCCGACTCGTCAGAAACATTGGGGAATCGGAGCAGTTGCTGCTCATTTGAAGCTTGGCGATAAGCGACCGAATCCTCACTTCGAAGAACTCGTCCTCTATTTCAAAGTATTCGAGATGCTTTATTTCTTGCTTTACGAGGAAGTTCTCAAATGAGGTCTCGAAGGTTTCGGCATCATTTCCGAGTTTTTCGTAGTGGACCGAATAACCCGCGGCAGTGAGTTCGTCAGCGTAGTCGCGCATAGCGGTGAAAAAGAGGATGAGTTTGTGTTTATGGTATTTGAAATGGGTTGCAAGCCCGAGATCCTCCCTCATGTAGACCTTACATTGCTCAACTCCCGGCTTGATAAATTTCAAGGCGGCAGGAGAGAAGAGTTGATCTCCGAGTATTAGGAGTACTTTCATAAGCGGATCTCCAATCAGCGACAGAACTTACAAAGGCCTCTTTTACAGCATATAGAATTCGTTATCTTTTGTTAACGATTAACAGAGGAACGACCCGTAGCGGCTCGGCATTGAATTTGCAATGGTTTCTCTACGTGATAGATCAGGCATCGGCAGTTCCAAAGAACGATGCCACCTAATATAACTCACTACACCTTTTAGAGTTTTATGTGTTGCAAACAAGCAAAATCGTTTCTGACGAATTGCCTTTAGTTAATGCCCTTATCAAAAAGTCCAAATTGCACTGGTATGCGGATGATACATATATAGAGACGGCTATGGAATTTATCCGTCTCGATTCCGTATGGATTGCCGAGAACGAGGGTCTTTGCCTATACGAAGATGAAGCACTCGTTGGGTTTCTCGGATATTCCAGATACGACGATTATTGGTACCTGGAACACCTTTGGATCGACCCAAAGCATATCGGCAAGCGCTATGGGACAAAAGCTCTGGACATGCTCAAGGGCATGGCGAAAAAAGCCAGGGTGGAAAAGATATCCTT
>SEDW01001337.1 GCA_004193325.1 Pseudomonadota bacterium
AAAAGAAAACAGTGCCGAAGACCTCAAAGGCTTCGCCGGCAAGAACGTTCACTTCGGCTTCAATAACTTCACAGGCATCGTCTTTCGCCGCTTTGCAATTGGTGTGCTCGCCTCTGCGGATAGCAACATCATGCTCTCGAAAGCAGCGGATCAGAACGGCCTCGACACGCTTCATGCTGATGCAGCTGTAAACCGCGTGGCGACGATCAGTGCCGCTGAAGGCTTCTTCGGTGAATCCCTCCTCATCGGTACCACTCTCAAATACCTCCTTCGTAACGAAGCTCAAATCAACGTCTCCGCCGCGGATGCAGAGAATATTGCGGACAAGCTCGATTCCGATGACGCCAAGATCGATCGCAAAGGCTATGCCGCGGACGTGGGCGTGATGCTAAGGCCTAAGACCTGGCCCGTCTCGCTCGGACTTCACATTGAGAATATCGGCACGGCCAAGCTCAATGCCGCTGAAGAAGGCGTGGATGACAAACGCATGCCTCAAATTGTAACGCTCGGTCTCGCGGCTGAGAAGGCGACCAAGACGAGTGCCCTTGGCTTTCAACTCGATTTCCGTGATGCCCTCGGTTCCGTCGAATCAAACATCTATAAACGTTTGCACCTCGGTGCCGAAGTTCGTTTTGGTCACTTCATTGGTTTGACTGGTGGCTTGAATCAGGGTTATCCGACGGTCGGATTCTTTACCAATCTCTATATCGTTCGTCTCGATGTCGGTCTCATGACTCAGGAAGTGGGAACGTCTGCCGGTCTTCGTCCTGATCAGCGTGTGATGGTTCGTTTAATGGCCGGATTTTGAGGAGTATGACAATGCGCAATTTAAGTCTTAAAATAGCTCTTTTCCTAGGTCTCTCACTGAGTGTCAGCTGCCGAAGCAATGTCTTCGAGCCAGTCGAGGATCCAAACCCAGCTGATCAGGCGACGGCTTATATGGATCAGCAGAAGCCAGATGAAGCGATCAGCGTTTTGAACAGCGCTTTGAAATCGGATCCGAATAACTATCAGCTGATCTCTCTGATGGCGA
>SEDW01001338.1 GCA_004193325.1 Pseudomonadota bacterium
CGAGGCAAACGACCTGTGACGATATCCATCATGTAGTAGCTATCAAGGTCAGGATCGAGAATAAGGTTGGAAATGTCAGTTGCGTGAGCGATAGCCACCGAGAGGTTCCCGTAAAGCCTTGCATAGCTTTGATCGCGGCCTTCATTCTTTTGCACCACATCCTGCCACTGGGCTTTCAGTGCTCGATAGCTCGACTGAATACGGCTCCGCGCACTCAGCTCCACATCGGTGAAGAGAAGCACTTCGCCGTAATCCTGATCGACCTGCTCGAGTTCTTTGAATTCGTGCTCGATCTGGGATTCAAGGCCTTTGGCCCGTGCGACCATCTGAGGGTCGGAGCTTTCCGAGAAAATTTTGTGCTGACTGCTCTGCATGAGCAGCTTGACCAGGACCTTCGAGTACTCAACGCCATAGACTTCCTTGGCACTGAATTCGATCTGGCTGTTTTTCTCCTTAGTAAGAAAAAAGATCAGCAATGCGCATGGCAGGAGATAGGCCATGTTCACCGTCAGCAATTTTCTGGAAAAGGACCAGTTGGAAGTCTTGATCATGATACGTTCCGCCCCTCGAATGGATGCTTTAAAAGTAATTGAGTATTGAGATGCATGGCTTGGGAAAGATCGATCAATGGAATATAGCGATCGTGAAATTTTCGAAAGCCAAGCACTCCCGAATCACGCTGAGAAAGATCCATACCGTGGTTTTCAACCAGATCTAGGGTGGACACGGCGAGGATGCGGTCCACTCCAAATGCACGTTTGCCATCAGCAGTCACCACAAACGTACCGCAGTGCTCGCTCTGGCTGTAGCCGCTCACATCAAAGACTGGAATGAGTTCGCCGCGAACAGCAATATAACTTCGTTTGGTCTCTGCATTTCCGAGGAGATTCTCGGAGTGAATATTTTCGAGAATTTCCCGGACGGAGACGAGCGAGACAGCAAAGATGTGACTCTCGTGTTCCATGACGAGAAAGCGCTCATAACTTTCTTCGAACTTACTCTGCGCAATGAGATTTTGCGTGTGGGACGTCGA
>SEDW01001339.1 GCA_004193325.1 Pseudomonadota bacterium
TCGTCATCCGGCCGATAGAATTGCCGCAAGGATCGATACGGATCGAAGCGAGACGAAAGGGTGTGACACTCTCTTTGGATCCTTGGAGAGCGATATCTGCTTCAATCGATTCGTCACCGATTTTGCCGAAGGCGAAGTCTTCTTTTTTGTGAATATCCTGATCATCGATGAGAATGTTTTTGATCTCGTCGATTGCGGAAGCAGGAACGAAGGCGTCAGCGGTGGGCGCCTTGGCAATCATATCGGGATGGCTTTCGTAAGGCAGCATGATCGCGAGATCGTTGAGACCAAGTGCGATCTTCGTCTGGGCGTTGTTCCTAGAGTCTTGCTTGAGATTGCTTGACGGGCTGTTTCGGTTTTCGCAGGCGATGAGTAGGAAGAGTGAGCTAAGGAGGCTCAAGGAGAAGAGGCTCTGGAGATTAATTTTCAACATATTCATGGTTTACCTTTAACGCCTGCAAGTCCGGGATCACGTTTGGGAGCGAAATCCCAGATGTAATCCCATATTGGCGCATTAAAAGCAAGCCCGATTCATCGAAACAATGAAGTTTTAGAGAACACCCTGAGCGTCGATGCCCAAATGTTCTGAGGTGAACTGAAAGGTATCGCCTTTTTTAAACCCTGCAACACCCTCGGGCGTCCCCGTGAAGATGATATCGCCAGGGTTCAAGTCCTGGTACTTCAAGAGAAAGTTTAGAATTCGGCGGAAGTCGAAGAGCATATTTTTACTCTCGCCTTTTTGCCGAAGCTCACCGTTTACCTTGAGTGAAAACTCAATGTTAGAGAGATCCTTCGGGAGATTCTGGAAGGGGTGCAAGATCCCGGCTCCCGCAAAGCTCTTACAAAGCGTCCAGGGGAGACCCTGTTTTTTGATCTCGTTTTGCAGTTCGCGACGCGTGAGGTCAAGACCAAGTGTCATGGCACCGAGGATCGAAAGCTCGGCTTTCTCGCCCATGGCTCTATGCTCTTTCACAAGCAGCACGAGTTCGAGCTCATGATGAAAGGTCTCTTGCGCGCAAGCGAGCGATCCACT
>SEDW01001340.1 GCA_004193325.1 Pseudomonadota bacterium
TTGGATACTAATCGCAGAACCCAAGAGAATATAGATGACCAGATTAAGCACAAAAGTAGTTTTACTCCTCGCCTTGATTTCCTTGCAGGAGACGTTGCTAGCGGCTGGTGAAGACCTGCAGATCAGCGGAAACGAGCGAACTCAAAACATCTATATCAAAAGGCTCATGGAACAGTGTTTTCATGTCCATGGCAGAGAAGCAACTGATGCGGTTCTATCGCAGTGTCTGATGAACTCGAATCTGTTTTCAGAAGCTGTTGTGAAACGCGATCAGGATAGATTCAATATTGTCGTCAAAGATAAATGGACGCTCATTCCCGTTCCGGCCTTTTCCGCGGGATCAGGCGATACGAAAAGCGCTGGCATCTTTCTCTTCGAATCCAATTTCCTTGGAATTGGTATGAACCTTGGTTTAGGTGCAATCACCTCAAACAAGGGCGATACCTACTTCGGAATGCTAGGGGATCCATCCCTCTTTTTCACCAACTGGAACTATAATCTGACACTTTCCAAGAAGTCCCAGGAGGTCGTTTTAAAAGATGATGATAAGGAGATATACGGCTTCCAGGAAGAGATGATGTCCTACAAAGTGAATCTTGGGTACAAGTACCTGAGATGGAACTTCTCGGTGTTTGGATCCAGCAGTCGTTATGAATATTCGGACTTCGATGGATACTCTTTTCCTAAGGATAATAACGTCCCAAGAGCTGGTCTTGCCATTAACTATGACGACCGTAACAATCGGCTCTATTTTTCCGAAGGTCTGTCTCTTAATCTCAAGTATGAAAAAGACGTGAGTCGGTCGGATGATGAAAGTCTGGCTTCTCAAATTGTTTTTGACGCCAACTGGCAAAGGGCTTTGTTTTCGGATCAGGTTCTGCAACTCGGCTATGCCCAGGCCGTTATTGAAGGTGGGACCTATGCCGATGCCTTTCGCGTCAGCGGCAAGGGATTTCGAGGGATTGAAGGCTCAACGGAGTGGGCTGAGCGCTACTACGTGGGATCCATCGACTATCAAATTCCTTTGATAAC
>SEDW01001341.1 GCA_004193325.1 Pseudomonadota bacterium
TTTCTGTTATCAAAAAGATCGCTCGTTTAGCGCTTATACTTCAGCCCTAGCCGGTGCTGAGCAGAATCAGGCCATGTACAGTGGATCCTCGATCGGCCGCACCTTTGCAGAACTTGATCTCGGTGAGTGTGTTCGCGAGGCGAGCACGATGGCTCTGCGCCTTCTCGAAGCGAAGCCGATTCAGACTGGGCGCTACGATGTGATCTTCTCGACCGATGAGTGGGAAAGCATTCTCGGGGCACATCTCGGGGCGTTTTCTGCCAAAGCGGTTAAAGAGGGTACGAGCTACTATAGGAAGAAGCTCGAAACTTCGATCGCCAACTCGGGTTTGACGATGCGGGATTTGCCGAAATACAAAGACGGCTTTTCCTACTCCGCCTTTGATGACGAAGGGATGCCGCACTCGGATCTCACCGTTATCGATAAGGGTGTTTTGAAAAGCTTCTATCACAACTCGGCGACGGCGCGATTCTTCAAACAAAAAAGTACGGCTCACGGTAGCCGTGGGGCCAAGGGTTCGCTCGGTGTGTCGCCGACCCAGCTCGTGTTTGATGTCGGCTCGACGAGCAAGGCTGATCTCTATCAAGGGGATGTCTTGAAAGTGATATCACTCAAAGGTCTTCACTCGGGTACGAACGCTGTCTCGGGTCACTTTTCTCTCGCGATCGAAGGCATTCTGATGCGCGATGGCGTTGAAAAGCAAATGGTGAAGGACGTGACTCTCTCGGCGAATTTCTATGACCTTCTTAATGCAGTTCAGGGCATCGGATCGAATCTTGAGGCGTCCTCCGGCCGAGGATTCTTCAGCCCAGAGATTCGTTTTGCAGGCATGAGCGTGGCGGGTTCTTAATAAGGATTTCGATGTATGGCAGAACTCGAAGATTTTGCGCCGATCGGCAAGGCGGCGCCGGCTTTTAAACTCTTGAATCAGGACGGCGAGACGGTCAGTCTCAAAGACTTCAAGGGCGAGAAGAATGTGGTTCTCTACTTCTATCCCAAAGCGATGACACCAGGCTGCACCGTGCAAGCCTG
>SEDW01001342.1 GCA_004193325.1 Pseudomonadota bacterium
AATCCGATCGCCGCTCATTTGGAAACGAAAGCACTCTTCGCCGAATTAAGTCATTTTTCGAGCGATCGCAAACTCGCCGAGTCGATCGGCCTGTCCCGCGCGGAAGAGGAGCTCTTGCAAAGGCATTTGCCCTGGACCCGCATCCTCCATCAGCATAGCGACCACTCGCAGCAAAAAGATGCGCTTGAAGAATGGCATTCGCTCGATCCAAGCGATTATGTGATCAAGAGTTCGTCGGGCTATGGTGGTCACAAGGTTTTCATCGGCAGCGATATGGCAACCGAAGACACGCAGGCTCGTCTTAAGCATCTCTTAAAGAGCGCCGGGCCTGTGTCCTGGACAGATTTTCTAAACTACTGCACCCGGTCGACGAGTGAGGCCTGGATAATTCAAAGACGGATGCAAGGCCAACGGATGAAACATCGATTTTTGTATGATAATGTCTCCGAGCAGGAGTCCTATGTCGATGCATCAATCTTCGTCTGGTCTCATGGACTGCCGCGAGGTGGAGCCTCACGCTTTTCGACCGATCCCATAGTGAATATCGGCAGGGGTGGAGGTTTGCTTCCCCTCTTTCTCAAGAGCGAATATGAGACCTTGAAGAATAAAGCCTCGAAGCCGTGAATTGATACAAGAGAGAGATGACGATGAGTACAGAGAAAGACGTATCCGTAGTTATTTTGGGACTCTCCGATGATCCCAGCCGTTATGCATATAAAGCGGCCCAGCGCCTTAAAGACAGCTCCTATAACAACGTCAAGGGTGTTCATCCTTCGGCTAAGCCCGTTTTAGGATTTCCTGTCGTTCAATCGCTGGCTGATATCAAAGACCCGATTCACACGCTGACGATCTACCTCAACCCGACCAAGATCGATCCCCTTTTCGAAGCGGTGCTCAAGGCCAAGCCGAAACGCATCATTTTCAACCCTGGCACCGAGCATCCCACGCTCATGCGCATCGCCAAGCAAAAAGGCATCCAGGTCATCGAAGCCTGCACGCTCGTCCTCCTGGCTTCCAAGCAGTTTTAATC
>SEDW01000280.1 GCA_004193325.1 Pseudomonadota bacterium
GGCAAAACCCAGGCATATTCCAGCTCACGGGTCGAATTCTGAAGCTTCAGGGGACCGGCCTGAAAGCTTTGAAACTTGCTGTTGAGTTCGCCGATGCTGAGTCTTTTTTCACGTCCCAGGACTCGGTAACGGGTTAGGGAAAAACTTCCATTTTGAAAGCCCACGGCAAGGTTCTCCTGACTCAAGGCGCAATACGCTACAGTTGTAAAGTTGCTAGTCTAAGGGATTCGACCCTGAGTGGCAAGAATGCATCGAGGGGAAAGAGCCCGACAATGCTGGATTAAGATGGAAAATTTGGACTATGTCTAAAGGCGTTTCTTAGGGGTGTCTTAAAGTTTTGTTGGGCCCTGACGACAAGGTAAATATAGAGTTTGGATGTGTAGCAGGGAGTGAATATGGCCGAGTATAGAGCGACAGACTACGAGACTTACCGTGAAATTATGGGAGAGCTGATCAAGCCTATCCTAGCTGAAGGTTTGGATGCCGAAACCCTCAAAAGTCTCTATGAGTCGAAAGCCGTCTATCTCGAAAACCTGCGCATCAAGTGCTTCAAGGAATTGAACAGCGGCAAGCGCATCTCTCACTTTACCTGGGACGACTATCATCTCGTCGTTCGCGCAATCAAGGAAAACGGCGGCCACGTTCGCAACCTAATCCTTGTCGCTGTCAGTGAAAAACTCGACTGCCGCAAAGCCTGCTAATTAAACATTTCTGTTTTAGATCTTTCAGCGCTTCGTCTTTGACGAGGCGCTTTTTCTATTTCGCCAAAAATCCCCCTCATCGAAAAAGTCAGGCCTAAGGCAGCGCGAAGTCTGCTAGAATGGAGCAATATTTGTGCTTCGCTACGGATTTGGGAATTTAAGCTGCTTGAGGAGACGGTCATGGCAGAAAAGTGGTTGGTCATCGACGATTCCGCTACGATACAGCGGGTGATCAAACTAGCATTTCAAGACTATGATGTAATGATTACCGAGGCGGACAGCATCGGCGAGGCCCTGAGGGAACTTGCCACGACTCCTGCAAGTCTTGTCATCGTGGATGCTGCGCTTGCCGGTGTGCAGAGCGTTCAGGATTTCAGTCGCATTCATCAGTCTTCACCGAAATCGGCCTTCGTTATTCTCGAAGGTAGCTACGATCATATTGACGAAAGTCAGTTTCGATCAGCGGGATTTCGTCATTTTCTAAAAAAACCCTTTGATGCGGCTCAGCTCATCGCCATTACCAAAGAGGCTTTAGGGCGCTCGATTCCCCACCGTTTCCTTGATGAGGCGCCGCCGATTCCGAGGCCTTTTATTCTCCCCGAAGAGATTCGGGATCACTCTCCGCCACCACCACCGGTAGCGCGTCCCTACACGGAAGACGTGAATATCGATAATCCCTTTGGGACTGCGGACAGCTTTGATCTCGGTCTTGGGTACAAGAGCGAAGAGCAGGCGCGCCTCGATATCAAGGCGGAGTCACCGACCCCAGAGCCTTTTGCACTCGATCATTTTTCGACCGAACCATTCGTCAATCCGGATCAATTTAAGGCCAAGCCTTATAACCCAGATCTGAATCATGACGACGACGATAGTCTTCCCACTCCAGAGCCGACTCCCAATCCGGCTGCCTTACCGACGGAATCCTCCTTAGGAAGCAGCTTTAGCTTGGATGACGATTATATGGATACAAGCCGTGAAAGCTCCTACATCGCCTCACCCCTGAGTGGCATGCTCGAGCCGATGCTTCAGGAAGAAATGGCGAAGTTAGTGCGTCAATCCGTCGAGGAATACTGCCGGAAGCATTTTGCTGAATTGGCCCGCGAATTTCTCCTGCGCGAGATAGACAAGTTGTCGCAGGAACGCTCGCGGCTCCTCGTTGACAAATAGGCTCCTATCGAGCAAAGTCCCACGGTTCTGCGGACATTTTCCAAGGACCGTATTGAGAGGGGCACACTATGCATGAACTCCATGGTATCCAGATCGAACCAATCATCGAAAGAGCTTTGGAAGAAGACTGGGGTTACGGAGATTGGACGACCGATCTCTGTGTAGAAAAAGGCAAAAAAGCTCGCGCTCGCATCATCTGTAAAGAAGATTGTGTGGCTGCCGGCCTGGACGTTGCCGCCGCGGTATTCCGTAAGGTGGACCCTGAGCTCGACATTCAAATCAAAATCGAAAACGGTCAGTTCGTCAAAGACCGTACCGAGTTTCTTTCTATATCGGGCCGAGCCCGTTCGATTCTCAAGGCTGAGCGAATTGCTCTTAACCTGATGGGCCGCATGTGCGGTATCGCAACTCTCACCCGAGAGTATGTCGCGCAACTCGAGGGTACAAAAACTCAACTCCTCGACACTCGCAAAACCACTCCCGGTCTGCGCATTCTCGAAAAATCCGCAACTGTTCTAGGCGGCGCCCGTAATCACCGCTTCGGCTTGAGTGATGGCGCGCTCGTCAAAGAAAATCATATTCGTGCAGCAGGCAGCATCACCGCAGCGGTCAACCGTTTGCAGGAAGGCTTGCCGCCGACGATCAAGATCGAAGTCGAGACGACCAACATCGCGGAAGTGAAAGAAGCTTTGGCTGCCGGTGCTGACATCATCATGTTCGACAATATGTCGGTCGATGAGATGAAAGAAGCGATGAAAGTCGTCAACGGTAAAGCCATCATCGAAGCGTCCGGCAATGTGCGTTTGCACAATGTGCGCGCGATCGCTGAGACCGGCGTAAACTTCATCTCGACAAGTTCGATCATCACCGCAGCGCGTTGGTCGGATCTTTCTCTTCTTTTCGATATATGAAGATTCTGGCTTTCGATAGCCTGGACTCCACCTCAACCTACGCTACCCGGCAGCTCGATGCGGGTAGCGAAGCTTTGCCCTTTGCCGTCATTGCCAAAGCGCAGACGAGCGGACGTGGCCGCTCTGGTAAATCATGGGAAAGCCCTCTGGGTGGTCTCTACTTTACCCTTGTTTTGCCACCTGAGATGCATCCCGTACCATCCAATCGAGGTAGTCTTCCACTTTGGGTGGCGGCGCAGACGGCTGCTTTTCTTCATCAGCGGTTTTCGATTCGTCCCACTATCAAATGGCCAAACGATTTGCTCTTCGCGGGCCAAAAGCTTGCAGGAATTCTTTGCGAGAGTCGGCTCCACGGCAACGACTGGGGACCGGTTCTTATTGGAATCGGTATCAACCTCCATCAGGCGCCAGCGGTTGAAGAGCAGGAGAGCAGTTCGATCAACGGCATCACTGGTGAGACGGATCTCGATGCCATCAAGCTTGGGGAAGAACTCTGTGCTTTTCTGGAAAAGCGTCTTTCGGAAAAGGATTGGCTCAAGACCTACGAGGCCTACGCTCTCGAAGCTGGACAGCTCTGGCGAGGGGAGAAGGGTGATTTCGAGCAACTGAAGGCAGTGACGGCTGATGGGGCTTTGGTACTGCAAAGTCTAGATCACAAATCGACTCAGACAATCAACTCGGTCTCGCACGGCTACCGCTGGGTCTATCAGCTTCAAGAGGCGATGCCGCTACTCGTCGCCGATATCGGCAACAGTCTCTGTAAAATCGCCTATTACGCCGACGCTCGGAAAAGCGAAGCCCGCATTCTCAAAATCGATATTCGTGATGCCGACCATCCTGAAAAACTGAACGAATTTATCCGCAGTCTTCAGCTGCCGATGCCTTGGGTGATGCACGGGATCACTGTAGCTTCACGTCCTTGGGAAAAGCTTCAGGAGCTGCTGTCGCCGCATCAGATCTACCTTGTCGCTCTGCCGAAGCGGAATCTCCGAACCGACTTTTCCCAGTATCACTTCGCTCAATTGGGAATCGACCGCGTTGCACTGTCCGAGGCGGCTCGTCATCAGTTTCGGGATTCGCCTGTTCTCGTGATCAGTGCCGGTACGTGTATAACGGTCGAAGCCTTGAGTGCCAAAGGCCAATACCTCGGCGGCTACATTCTTCCAGGTCTACAGACCAAGTTGAATTCACTCCATCTTCGAACCGATCGTTTGCCACTTCTGAAGATCTACGAAGAAAAAATTCCGGATGATCTGCCTTTGTTTGGACATGATACAAAGGGTGCGATGATTTCGGGATTGATTCATGAGTCGGTGGCTTTGATCGAATATCTGATTCGTCAGATGACCGAGAAGGGTGAGGCTCCGCGAGTCTTGTTCACGGGTGGGGATGGCGAGATTTTGAGTCGGTTTATACCCGGTGAGTTCCGGACCGATTTGGTTCTAGAAGGCGTCCGACTCCTGACGCTTGGTGGGCAGGCTTAAGCCGCCTGCCGTCCTTCACATAGCTCCGCTTATTGCGGCGGCATTCCAAGATCGTAGAAACGCACGTTGTCGATGAGAGCACCGCGCCCGTCACCGTTCGGCTTTAAGTCCATAAATTCAATTCTTCCGCCATCGCGATCGCTCGCAATAAGAAATCTCTGAATCGGTGCCCAGGTGCCATTACCCGTCCCGTTGAACTCATTCGCGATAACTGCCTTGCCTGCGAAATTAACCCCCAGGACGTTTTGAATTGAGTTCGGATTTCGGCGTGCATCGAACATAAATTCATAAAGGTGGCCGGTTTTGGATTTCATCTCTTGCCAGATAATAACGGGATTGGAAGCAATGGTATTGTTGATGACGCAGCCGGAATTGGTGTCCATCATATAGTTTCCATCGGAGGCGCTGGCTTGTACCGGATCTGAAGCTTGTATTTCGAGATAAGGTTTAGGACATTCGTTTTGCGCTGGGTCTGCATTTCGAAGGCTGGCTTGCCAGTCGCCATCTCGAAAGATCTCTGGAAAAAAAGAACCAATGCCTCCCTGAGTATAATTTTCAAAGCTACCGTTCGTGACGAGATCGAGTCCTGATTCGCTTGGCGGCACGACCCAGGTTGCCAGCACTTCTTTGGCTGAAGTTCGAACGCCGACACCGTAGCTGAGTGAGGTGTTGAGTGGGGTATCGACATGAATTTTTCCGACACCAGTCACCTGATAAGTTGTCTCAACCCAAAGGAGGTCGGGGCTCTTGATGATATAGGCGGTAGCAAAAGCAAGAGTTTTGATCTCATGAATTTGAGCCCCATATACTACAAAACAGTTAGTCTGCATGCCTTCCTTATCGACCCTAATTCCCATCAAACTGAGACATGATTTTCTTGCCAGAAATCTTATCCTCAAAGCCCTGAAATCCTTGGCCCTTACCCGCCCGTTCTCAGGCATGAATAAGTCTGCTAAAATAAGTCCTATACCTAAAACTGATCGAGGCGAAGCCCATGCGTAAATCATGGATGCTCGGCATTTTCCTAATGCCGGCTCTACTCATATCCTGCGCGAGCACAGAAAAGCACTGGGGTGTGGCGAATAACACCAAAGATATGGGTCTTGGACTCCGGTATCTCTCGTACCGACCGAAGGTTGCTAAGAAGAAGTCGAAGGACCAGGGGCTTTGCACAGTGATCTTCACCGTGGATATCACCGGAACGGTGAAAGGCGGACAATGGACTGGCGACCGCTCATCCTGTCTCACCTTTGTGAAAGAAGTGCCTTCGGGCGTGCAAAAGCACCAGCTCGTCTCGCTCTAATCCAGAGTTTCATCTAGAGATTGATGATGAAACTTTCAGACGCATGAAAATCGGGCTTGTTCTCTGTGTGAGTGAGAGCCCAATAGCTGCGGCTCTCATCTTGATGCTCGAGCACAGTCGTAAGCCCGACTCGCCCGACGTTGAAGGCTTCTGCCGGCCTGATGTCGATCTTCATGATCAATTCCCCGGGATATCGCTCCTGCTGAATCACTAGCTCTATTCCCGTGATATCCACCTCTACCCGCTGTCTTTCCCTCTCAAAACGATAAATCGCCCAATCCCGACTCGGACTAAAATTGAATTCCCAATACGCCGGACTTTTCTTGTCTTGAAGAAAAGCTTCGAAGCACGTGTGTTTCCAAAGTTCATCACGCATCGAGCAGGCCGTGCCCTTCGCTGGAATCACCAGCTGATCAAGGGGCCCTTTCAGTCGGTATTCAAGGCGGAAAACCGAGTCTTGTATTTCGAAGCTTGCTTCAAGGCTGAAAGTTTTCAGATAAAAACCTTCGAAATCTTTGAGTTTATTCACAGATTTTCCTAAGGATTCGATTCATTTAAGGAAATGGTCCGCATATTTATAGAATTCACCATTGTCACATAAATCTTCCGCAAAAAAATGAGTAAATTTAAGAAAATCACATGTCAATCAGGGTAGAGTAAAAGGCGAGACCCCTTTTGGCAAAAATAGGTTTCTGAATTGGACAGCTAGCAAAACGCGGAGGAGCGCCTATGAATTCCCCCATTGCGAGAGAAGCCTTCGAAAGAAAGCTTGATGAAAGAGCCCGCGCCGACGGTAGGAAGTTGGACGTGAGAGCCCGTGGACGACACGATGTGATTCGTTCGCCCAAGATGGTGCTGATCGATGACGATCCGAGCTACACAGCGATCATTGCTCGTTGTGCTGAACGCGAAGGAATCGAACTCGACACTTTCAATTCGTTATCCGAACTTGGGTTTGTGAGTCTTTTAAGAAACTATGATGTGGCAATCATAGACTACGATCTAGGAACTCTGAACGGAGTGGAGATCGCTGAGTACATGAGCAGTTTACTCGACGATATGCCGATGGTTCTGATCAGTGCGAGCGATCGCAGCGATGAGATCTCAGAGGCTCCCTGTTGCGTGAGAGCGTTTATTAACAAGTCAGCTGGATTTAATAAAATTTTGGAAACGGCAAGGCTATGTATAACGGCGAAAGCGTCATGACCCCGGGAGTTGGGGCCGTGGCTTGATTGACGAGAGGCGTGAGAAGCGCACCGAAGATTAAGCTTCAGCCCCAATCATCTCCGGCTCAGATTTTGACGCTTCGATCGAGATCTCAGTGGCAGCTGCTGCTAGAGCCACTGGAGCCAGATCAAGAACTTTCCCAAGCAAACGCAGGTCCTCGACAAATCCCTTGAGTAAGACTCTGTTTACTGTTCCCGGCTGCACGGCAACGTGCTGCGGTGCACAGACTTCCAGATAATTGGTGCTGTGTCCCTTAACGCGGCCCTGAGAATCGGTGTCTTTCTCCCAAAGAACCAAAGTCTCGGTTCCAACAAATCGCCTTAGATAATTTTCTTTCAGTTCAGTCGAAAGCTCACGCAGCTTTGCGGAACGCGCCTTGACGATTTCGCCAGGCAAGTGGCCTGGCATCTTCGCGGCCGCTGTGTTCGGGCGTTGCGAGTAGGGAAAGACGTGGAGATAGTTGAGGCCGACAGACTTGATGAAGGCCAGCGTCTCCTCAAATTCCTCGTCCGTTTCACTCGGGAAGCCTGGAATGATGTCAGCCCCGAAGTTGGCGTTCGGAAAATATTTCCGGGCAAGCGCTACGTTGTCCGCGTAAGTCTTGGTATCATAGCTTCGGCGCATCAATTTAAGAATGCGGTCACTGCCTGCCTGTAGCGGCAAGTGGAAATGATCGCAGAAGAGTTCTGGTCGACTCGCGAGAACTTTCAAAAGATCTTCACCAAGTTCACGAGGCTCGAGCGAGGAGATTCGAATGCGAATCATATCCGGCCAGGTGAAGAGTTCTTCGATCAAACGGACAAAAGCATTTTCCTGCCCGAAATCATCTCCGTAATCACCGATGTGAATTCCTGTGAAAACAATTTCCTTAATACCAAGATTAATGAGGCGACGAACCTCGCGTGTGACTTCTTCAGGAGCGACGCTACGGGAGGCGCCGCGAGCATAGGGAATCAGACAATAGGTGCAAAATCCGTTGCAGCCATCCTGAATCTTAAGGAAGGCCCGGGTCTGCGAAGAGTCGGCCTCTAGCATGGTGAGCGCTGATTTAAAGTGGCCTTGTTTGTTGCCACTTACTGCTTTCACATGTGATGGAAGCTTAGATGTCTGAACTTTGGGTTCGCCGTTGTCTTGTCTCTTCACAAAGTCATGAGTCGCAACAGCTACGATGTCTTTACTTTGGTTTGGAAAGACGAGATCGACCTCATCCATATCGACAAGTCGCTGCGAGTCGGTCTGCGCATAGCAGCCCGTGGCAACGACGACGGTTTCGGGGTTTTCGCGACGAAAGCGACGGAGAAGATATCGTGCTTCTTTGTCAGCGTTTTCCGTGACACTACAGGTGTTCAGGACTGAGACAGTAGCTAGGTCCGGACTCTCAACGATATCGTAACCCAGGGCTTTGAACTGGTTTTCCAGCGCGTGGGTGTCATAAGTGTTAACCTTACAACCGAGCGTTTTGATGTAGAGTGTAGGCATAGGCTTTTAAACTTTCTAGACTGAAGGAGCCTGTAAATGAAGACTCTTTGAATACAAACAAGGGGAGCTTCGTGCAAGGTTCTTCGTCACTTTCTCCCTCATAAATGTGGCGGAGGATAGATTTTATGGCTCAGACTATACATAATGTGACTTAGTCTGAGATTTTGCTCTTAAAACTCCTGATTGCGAAATCGGTGTTTTCACCAAGATTATTCAACACATTCTGTGTAGAATATCCGAGTCCGAAACGTCTAGTCCGCAAAAGCGATTCTCATGAAACGCTGCGCAATTTGTCTTTGACCCCCAAAGAGGCGTCTATGTTCGCAAACGAAGGTTTCTTTCTGATCCTGCTTGGCTTTATCTGCAGTTTCTATGGCTTTATCTCAGCGATACTAGCCGCGTACTGGCGTCACCGGCGACTCTATCTTTCCTCAAAAGTGGCTTTAACCGTCACCTGCGGTTTGGCTCTCGCCGCCTCCGGTCTCATCATTTATTCATTATTCCAGCGTGACTACGCTCTCGCTTATGTGATGAAGAACTCGAGTAACGATCTTCCTGCGCTCTTCACGCTGACCGCGTTCTGGTCTTCGCTTGAAGGCTCGCACATGCTCTGGCTCACGTTGATGACAATCGTCGGAACGATTGCCGCCTGGAGTCATTCCAAGGATAACGAACACGTCATGCCCTACGTGGTGGCAGCAATCCAAGCGGTAGTCTGCTGGATGCTTTACCTCGCCTGGTCGCATTCGGATCCATTTGTTCAGAATCT
>SEDW01000281.1 GCA_004193325.1 Pseudomonadota bacterium
GCTTCCAGCATGGTTCAACGACTACAACTCTCAGGCTCCGCATTCGGCTTTAAGCATGTTGAGTCCGCACGAATTTATTGAGAAAAACACCCGTGTCAACTGAATCGGGGGCCAATGCATCTTGTAGCCATCGATAACATTTATTTCTCGACCTATAACATTGGCTGCCGACATGAAAATGCGACCTTTTCCCAATTGTTAGCCTTCACAACAGCTATAAACAACTACAGCCTGCGTTGTAAGGTAAAGGTCAAAAAGTTAGGTGATGCTTTCGAAATCGCTGCAGGTGACGGCTGCACACTAGGTCAGGATCTACTCGATGACAACCGCATGGCTCTTGATAGAACACTTAACCTCATTATAGGGCCGGTCTCTCGGAATATAACGATGACGACGGGGATCCTAAAGGGAACTTCAGAAGAAGGGGCTCTCGCCACCCTCTTCCACGAGTTGGGGCACTATTACAAGGCACATGGGCTTGCACTTCGCGGCATAAACTATCTCTATCACATAAAAGAAAATGCTTCTGGTTCGGCTCCAGCTCAGTCCGATGACCTTGAGCGTGTCAATATTGATCTGAAGTACAGCCAAGCCAGGGTTGAGGAGACATCTAACATAATAGATCAGCAGGGTGGAATGCCCATAGGCCTCTATAATAAAGGTCGAAATAGCCATGGATCTCTTTTACGACTCATGGCTGAATTATCAGAAGTGTTGCATGAAAATCTATGCAGAATTAATGCTGAAAATTCAAGTGATCTCGATTGCCAGACTTGCAGCCAAGCAAAAGATATAGTCGATAAAAATGAGAATTTTATGCGCTATAATATGGCAGGAATAACAGCGAACGTAACTGATTCGAACCGAAAAACTTATGAAAACTTTGAAAAGCAAGCGCTCGCCTGCTTTTCGAAAATAATAATGAGCAACGGCCCCTCATCTCAAAAATTTGAGTCTTCGACTATGACTCACAATCAGTTCCGGTACTTCTGGCTCCAAAATTTCGTCGCTGGGTCGGTTCTAGAAACTCTCGGCCTATATCCTTTCGAATATTTTCAAGGCACATTTGCCGATTATCTTAGACAGGTAACGAAAGACATGGATGCGATAGCCGATCTGCAAGCTAATCCCGAAAGCTTAAATCAGTTCGAAATGTTTTCCAAATCTACTGACAAAGTTATGAAGAGTAGATTCGTGGCACAGGCTCGACTTCGAGAAATACAAAGTTATGTCACGACTCAATCGCTTGGATACTACACCAGCGAACAAGAAGCCGATGACTTAGCAGGCGAATGGATGAATCTTTTAGGTTTTGATGCAAAATCGCGGGTATTGGCGGAGTTAGGAGATATCTCTGATAAAGAAGATCGAGCTGAGTGTCAGGCAAAATTCGAAAAATCTTGGAAAAACGCTGATGGAAAGTATATTTTAGAACCTTGGGGCATTCTAGATGATCCTCATCCAGATCTTTGTTTCAGAGTCCAGAATGCAGATATGGAAGCCAGTGCTCACAACTATGGTCATGTAACAAAGAGTCCAGTCCAAGGTTTGAGCCCTTCATGGTCGGACCTCACGTCAGACCTCCCATCATCATCGATAGTTAAACCTATGAGTGAAACGTCCTCCCTAAGTCGTAAAAGTCGAACCTTGAGAACTCCAGGTACCTTTACAATCTCACATTGTCGATTTTCACCAAAAAGAATGAAAGGATTTTAAACATGCCTAGTATATTTTCAACTGTCACATGGATCGCTCTTGCTTCAAGTCAACTTTTATCCTGCCGGCATGTGTCACAAACATTGAACTCAAGTTCGGAACTGAAACATGAGTACGGTGAAACGTCCCGCGGTGCCGTGCCACTTGAGAATTGTAAGACACGTCGTCCGCCAGTCGAAGAAAATGTGGACGGTAGTCCCAAAGTGAGTTCTATTGACTACACCTTAGCGGAAGCCTATGTTTCTAAAATATTGCGATATATCATGGCCAAAAATAATAACATTTTTAAAGGGCGCTTAGATTTTTCGCATTTTTGTGTTTCAGTCGTCCGTGACGACGAATTCAATGCTTTTGCCCTTGCGGAGAGTGGAAATGTCATTGTGAATGACACTTTATTAAAAGCGATGTCGAGTGATGCCTTATTCGCGGCTACTCTCGCACATGAACTAGCTCATGTTACTATGGGGCACACTATCGATGCCGTGCATCCTCTGTTAGCAAACAACAGCGAGTATGATAATCAGTTGTCTAAAATGGATAAGTTTCTTGAAACAAGTTCTTTAGAAAAAAATCGGAAAGCTATTTCTGATTCTTTGGCGCTTAAAATGCAAAATCCAAAATATGCTTCTTTCGCTGAGGAAACCGATGCAAAGATCACTTTGATATCTTCAGAAAATATGAAGCTTTTTAAGGAGCAGCGTCTGACAAGTTCGGATCCTTCTGAACTCATTTCTTTGCATGATAGTTTAATTGCACTTTTTTGAGAGAGCAAGTCTCCCGAAAGATGGACAAGATATTTCCGGACTTCTAAAGAAAGAACTCCAGCTTGAGATTGAAGTAGAAAAATCCCTCAATTCTAATGAAATCGATCTCTGGAATTTAAAAAGAAAGATAATTGGTCCTGATTTTCAAGATGTCTTGCAGAACTGGACCGAGCAGGAAGCAGACGAAGTGGGTTATGAAATTTACATCCGTGCGGGGTTTAAAGATTCTATATATTCCGAAGATTCTTTCGATTTTCCAAACAGCGATTCCGATGGCACATTACGAGAGGCCTGTCTCATAAGCTTAAATGAGGCAAAAAAGGGTCGATTAGTCTCAATCCTGAGAGGCGGAGATGCCCATCCTAGCGAATGTTGGCGTCGTTATGACATCAGTATTCTTGAAAACAAAAAACACTTTAAGGATTATTCGGATCTGTGGAAATCAGCGATTCAAACAACAATTTTTCCGGGCGAGCTAGATGCGGTTAAGCGGACTTTGAAAACCAAGGGATAACTTTTTCAATCAGAAAGTTCAGGATAGCGGCAATCGCGTTATGGGTCAGTAGAAATGTAAGTTACCACAAGGTCAAGGAGCAGCCAGACAAATATGATCCGTTGCATAGGGGTTAACCATTAAGCACTTAGTAACGTAAATCTTAAAACTCGTTGATTTCGGCGTAATAGCCCGTCGAGGCAAGAGTCCAAGGGAGCTAACTTGGGCCAGGAGTCGAACTCCTTCCTCAAATGTGATCCAGAGTACGAGTGAGCGCATAGAAGAAGGGCGGCAGACTTCGAAAAGTCTGCCGCCTAACTTTAGGATGCGGGGAATCACAAGCCCGGCTTTCACTAGCCACTTATGATCTTTTTTTCTGATAGATTTTTCTGAATCGAATCCATCACGGCGCCGATTTCGGTGGCGAGTTTTTCATAGGCCAAAATCATTTCGGATTTGTTTACGCCTCCAGCCTTCAAAGCCAAAGATTCAATCTGCATTGTCTGTTGACGGGCCGACTCTGCATAGAGCGTGGACAGGACACCTTTCAAGCGATGCGCAGACAATCGGGCCTGAGCAAAATCGCCTTCAATCACTGCTTTTTTAACATTATGCAGCATTCCTGGGATGGCCTGCGCGGAGGTTTCCAAGACTTGAATTGCCACGGCTTCGAGGCCCCGCAGGGACGAGAAATAAGAGCTACTGTCGAGTACTGCAGGAGGCGCTGAATCATTGAACGTTACTTCATTGCTCTCCTGCAAGAGCGCTGCGGGATGGAGACGGAAATAGACATCGCTCAAAGCTTTAAAGATTGGGGGCATCGTAATCGGCTTACTCAGAAAGCCATCCATCCCACACTCATAACAAAGATCGATATCTTCACGCAAGGTGCTCGCTGTCAGGGCGATGATCTGGGGCCGTCGGGCACCCGCATACATTTTGATGATCGCCCGGCTTGTCTCAAAGCCGTCGAGCACCGGCATGTGACAATCCATAAAGATGAGATCAAACTCCTGCTCTTCAAGCATTTTGAGTGCTTCATGTCCATCCGATGCGATTCGGGTCGAGTAGCCGAGTTTGCCAAGGAGTGCTGTGATCACGATCTGGTTGGTCCGATTGTCTTCGGCAACCAGGAGTCGAAGCGGCATTTTCTTTGACATCTCGGGTGAATATAGAGCGAAGGGACTGGCCTTTTTTTGGCTTTCCTGAGGCGCAGTTTCGCGAGCGATGAACGTGAAGAAGAACTCAGAGCCCTTACCCACCTCACTCTCGACCCAGGCCTTTCCCCCCATCTTTTCACAAAGACCTTTGGAAATGGCAAGACCAAGGCCTGACCCTCCAAAACGCCTCGTCGTCGAAGCATCCTCCTGCGTGAACGCCGAAAAGAGGCGTTCGATATTGCCTTTGGATATACCAATCCCGCTGTCTTTCACTGAGAATTTCATAGTCCAGGTTTTGTCGTCATTGAGCTTGGCTGACGAACGAATCGTCACCCGACCTTTGTCGGTGAACTTGATCGCGTTGCTCAACAGGTTCATCAGAATCTGCCGGAAGCGAACACTGTCGCTCACCACCCAGGACGGTGTTTCCGGCGATGCTTCGAATTCCACACGAATGTTTTTCTGAGAGGACTTCGGTCCTAAGAGATCCATCACTTCCCGGACGGCCATGTGCAGGCCAAAGGGCTGTGTTTCGATTTCAATCTTATCGACTTCGAGCTTAGAGAAATCGAGAATGTCGTTGATCAGTTCGAGTAGGGTGTCCCCGCAGCTCATGATAATATTAAGCCGCTCGATATTGATCGGGTCGTCAGAACTTCCTATCAAGAGAGTCGACATACCTATGATACCGTTCATTGGCGTTCTGATCTCGTGACTCATATTTGCCAAAAATCTGGCCTTGGCTGCCGTTGCCGCTTCGGCACGGTTTTTTGCCGAACGCAATTCGTTCTCCATCTTCAATTGGCTGGTGACGTCGCGACCAATCGCATAGATGCGGCCTTCCCCATTGGGCGCCGAATGCCAGGACATGGGAATGTACCTGCCTTCTTTGCTCAAATAGCGCTTGAGAATAACCAAGTACAGCTTCGAAGCTGCGACTGACTTTGCTAAACTTGCCGTCCGCCTCAACGATACAAAGAAGGTCATCCGCCAGATCAAAAAAATCATCGAGCTGTTTTTTGGAACGACTTAATTCTTTGGAAAATTCCTGCTCACGAACGAGGCGGTTGCGACTTTCGAGATGTTCAAGCGCCTGACGGGAAATCGCCTCAAGCGCTGTGATCTGCTTGTCCGAGAGAACGCGAGGCTTTTGATCGAGAACACAGACGGCTCCAATCGCATGGCCCTCTGATGTGATTATAGGCACGCCTGCATAAAATCGGACTTCTGGATGAATCGCCCGCAACGGGTGATCATGAAATCGTTCGTCCTGATCTAAATCGGGAACGATCAAGCAGCCATCGCCTGCAATGGTATGAGTACAAAAGGATATTTCTCGTGGAATCGTCTCGCCACCAAAGCCGACTTTGGATTTGAACCAAACCCGGGTCTCATCGATCAGCCCAAAGAGAGCAATGGGAGTCTCGCAGATATGCGATGCCAGTGAGGTCAAGTCATCAAAGGCTTGTTCCGCTACTGTGTCGAGAATCTTATAGGATTCAAGTGCTGCGAGGCGGCTCAATTCATATTCGCCAACCGGATTGTCTATCATCGCATTCGCCTTGTCGAGATTAGCAAGAGCCTGATCCCGCACTGAGGCGGAAACAAGATAAGTCTTCTGATTGAGATAAATAAATTATCTCAGACCTCCACTGCCAAAGCCACCGAGCGAGGTTCAAAAGAGCCATTTTGAACCCTTTCTTCCCTTAATATCAAAATCACTTGCCGCTCTGCCCAAGCCTTTTATTAACGAAATTGAAACGAAGAATCGGCAAAAATTTCCCCGCATCGCTTTTCATGGACTGGAGCAACGTATGGCAGTTGATTCGACAGCGGCATTTAAAACAGGAAGGAGAGTGAGAAAATTTTGGGCACAAACATTCTCCCAAGCTGACGAAAATCGCATATATTTTGGCGAAAAGGACCAGGAGTTGACTGACTTTCAAATCATTCATTGCATATAAGAAGCATTTTTATGATGATCACTGCGCATTGTCTCAAACGTTCGCTTAGTGAAGTGTGGTGCGATTCCACTGCTGTCCCGCAACTGTAATGCTCTTTTTCGAGAGATAAGCCAGATCCTAGCGTTCGTCTTATCAACCCCGAGGAGGACGCTAAGTGAAATCTCTAAATCCCATTTTATAAAACATTGAGCACTTTCAGCTCTAGTCACTAAGCGTTTCATTTCTGAAGCGCGATAGCCGCTATTGCTTTGCCTCGAGAATATTCTCGTCAGGCTCAATACCCTATTCTCAAAAAAGGAAATTTTTATGACCAAGTCGATCCCTCTGTTCATCGGCGGTGAATTTGTTCAGTCCCGTTCCAGTAAGCTGAGCGATGTCACCAACCCTGCGACTCAGGAAGTTCTTGCCAAGGTCCCCCATGCCACTCCAGAGGAGATGGAGATGGCCATTGCATCTGCAAAGGCAGCTTTTAAAACCTGGCGCGAGGTGCCGATTCCAGAACGAGCTCGCTACTTCCTCAAATACCAAGCCCTTCTCAAAGAACATCAAAAAGAATTGGCAACGATTCTTAGCCGTGAAAACGGCAAGACTTTCGCCGATGCAATGGGCGATGTCTGGCGCGGCATTGAAATCGTTGAGCATGCGTGCACCATTCCAAGCCTCATGATGGGCGAAACTGTTGAAAACGTAGCTCGCGGCATCGATACCTATTCCAACATTCAATCGCTTGGCGTCTGTGCGGGAATCACCCCCTTCAACTTTCCTGCGATGATTCCTCTCTGGATGTTCCCCATGGCTATCGCCTGCGGGAACACCTTTGTTCTAAAGCCCTCGGAACAAGATCCCATGACTCCAATGCGTCTGGCAGAACTCTTCGTGGAAGCGGGTTTTCCCAAGGGCGTCCTACAGATCGTTCACGGCGGCAAGGAGCAGGTCGACACTCTCCTCAAACACAAAGACATCAAAACCATTTCTTTCGTCGGTTCAGTCCCGGTCGCGCGTCATGTATATAAGACCGGCACGGATCACTTCAAACGCGTGCAGGCCTTCGGTGGCGCTAAGAACCACATGGTGGTCATGCCTGATGCTCCGAAAGATCAAGTCGTTCACGCACTCGTCGGTGCATCGGTCGGGGCCGCTGGTCAACGCTGTATGGCGATCAGCGTTGCTGTGCTCGTTGGCGAAGCCAGAGAATGGGCGGACGATATCAAAAGAGAACTGGCCAAGGTTCGCCCAGGCAGCTGGGATGACGAAGGTGCTGCATTCGGTCCGGTCATCAGTCCCGCCGCCAAGGAACGCGTTTTAGGCTTGATTCAGAGGGGTAAAGAAGAGGGCGCTCGCCTGCTTCTCGACGGCAGCGATTGCAAGGTCGAAGCTTTTCCCAAGGGTAACTTCATCGGCTCCACTCTTTTCGATCGAGTAACGGCCGACATGTCGATCTATAAAGAAGAAATTTTTGGCCCGGTTCTTCTCCTCATGGAAGCTAAAGATCTAAACGAGGCGATCAAGATTATCAACGACAATCCCTACGGCAACGGCACCTCGATCTTTACCGCCTCGGGTTGGGCTGCAAGAAAATTCCAAAATGAAATTGAAGCTGGTCAGGTGGGGATCAATGTTCCTATCCCTGTGCCCCTGCCTTTCTTCTCTTTCACCGGCTGGAAAGAATCCTTCTTCGGCGATCACCACGCCTATGGAAAACAAGCGGTTCGTTTCTACACCGAAACCAAAACCATCACCGCACGCTGGTTTGCCGAAGGTGCCGTAGCCAAATCCAACATGACTATCAAACTGCAATAGTCCGTCGACAAGGAAGATCCCATTATGGATTTTGGTCTTACACCTGATCAAATTCTCTTTCAGAATATGGCCCGTGAATTTGCAGCGAAGGAGATGGCGCCTCACGCCGCGAGTTGGGACGAACACAAGATCTTTCCCAAGACTCTCTTAAAGAAAGCTGCCGAACTCGGCTTTTTGGGCCTTTATATCAGCGAAGATGTGGGCGGTATGGGCATGAAACGTCTCGATGCCAGCCTTATCTTCGAAGAGCTTGCGGCCGCCTGCCCTTCGACCACAGCCTATATCACCATCCACAATATGGTGACCTGGATGATCGATACTTTCGGCAGCGAGGAACTTCGCCAGACGTATTGTCCGGACATGGTCGCAGGGCTGAAGTTTGGTTCTTACTGCCTTACCGAACCCTCAGCAGGTTCAGATGCGGGCAGTCTTCGTTCGACTGCGGAAAAGACCCGAGATGGCTGGATCCTCAACGGGAGCAAAGCCTTCATCTCAGGTGCTGGGGAATCTGATGTTCTCGTTGTCATGGCAAGAACGGGCTCGAGCGGAGCAACTTCCGACATCTCGGCCTTTGTCGTCGACGCAAGGGCGGAGGGCATCAGTTACGGAGAGAATGAAAGAAAATTAGGCTGGAATTCGCAGCCGACCCGGTCCGTGAGTTTCGACAATGTCCTCATCGCGAAATCCCAACTCCTCGGGGAGGAGGGCATGGGCTTTAAGATAGCGATGCGCGGCCTCGATGGTGGTCGGATCAATATAGGCTCCTGCTCAGTGGGAGCGGCTCAGGGCGCTCTCAACCACGTGCACCGCTACATGCACGAGCGGGAACAATTTGGTCGATCTCTCGCGAGCTTTCAGGCGATGCAATTTAAGGTCGCCGACATGCTGACCAAGCTCGTCGCCTCGCGGCAGATGATTCGCCTCGCGGCCTCTAAGCTCGATGGCAAAGACAAGGAGGCGAGTTCCTACTGCGCCATGGCCAAACTCTTTGCAACCGATAATGGTTTCAGTATTTGTAATGAAGCCGTTCAAATATTTGGCGGCTATGGCTACAGCCGGGAATATCCCGTTGAACGCCTCATGCGGGACAGTCGCGCCCATCAGATCCTAGAAGGGACCAACGAGATCATGCGAGTCATCATCGCCCGCAACGCTCTGGCGGAACGTGGTGCTGAGAGAATTCGTTAATAGAAAAGGGACAATATGCCGAACTCAAAGATTCTATTTATCGGTCTCGGAAATATGGGCCTGCCCATGGCTTTGAATCTCATAAAAGCCGGCCACCAGTTGATCGGCTTTGATATCAGTCGCGAGGCTCTCGCGCTCAACGACTTGCCCTGCTCGCTCATGAGGATGGCGTTCACTTCCTCGACGCACCCGTGTCAGGCGGGACTGGAGGAGCTACAGCAGGCACACTCACATTTATGGTCGGCGGAGACCACAAGGTCCTCGAAATGGCACGACCGATCCTTGAAGGAATGGGGCGCAATATTCTTCATGCTGGACCGGCGGGATCAGGCCAAACTGTCAAGGCCTGCAATAACATGCTGCTCGCGATTCACATGATCGGCACCGCAGAAGCCTTGAACCTCGGGGTTTCCCTAGGCATGGACCCTAAGGTTCTCTCGGAGATCATGGCCAAGTCTTCGGGATCGAACTGGTCGCTCAACACCTATAATCCCTACCCAGGGGTCTTGGAAAATGTTCCAAGCAGCCGCGATTACTCCGGCGGATTTGCGGTCGATCTGATGAGCAAGGATCTCGGGCTGGCTGTCGAAATTGCATTGAAAAATAAAGTCTCGATTCCTCTGGGACATGCGGCTTATGATCTCTACCGTATTCATGCCCAGGCTGGCTCGAGACATCTCGACTTTTCGAGCATCATTAAAATGCTCCAGCCCGTGGATTCACCAAAGCCAGTTCAATAAAGGATTACTCC
>SEDW01001343.1 GCA_004193325.1 Pseudomonadota bacterium
ACGAGGAAGTCATGACTATGCGCGGTTTCATCTTATTTTGTATATTCTGCCTGACCGGGACCGCAGCCGCGGCCCCGGGCCTTGATGTCCTAGACACCGTGTTTTTGTTTCCTATCGATAGTAGTAATCAGGTTTTCCCAAATGTAGCTTTGAAGGATGCGATCCACGAGGGCCTTATTACGCGCCTTCAGCTCGATAGTGTCTTGGTTGCCGCTCAAAGCTTCGGTATACGACCTGCACCTGGCAGTGCTTTTAATACTTTGCCAAACTGGAAAGTAGTGGCCTTTCGGTACGATCCCTGTTCCCCCGACACTCCAGGCGGTGACGACTGTATGCAAGAGCTTCGTGTCGTCGCGCAGCCTTTTACAGCCGCCGGCCCGGTCGATACTTCAATGCATATCACTTATGGTTTGGGACGCGCCTTTCCTCGCGCCGATGACCCGATTCTACAGGATCTCTTGCGTCAAAAGCAGATGTCCTACGATAGGACCAAGGTGCTGACCGCGGGATTCCCCCTAGGAACTCACCCCGTGCTTCATCAGGCGATGCTTAACCAAGGTAAAGGCTATGCACTGCCGATCCTCGACTTCCTACGAAAGTATGCGGTCCCAGGTCGTCTGAAGAAAATTACCATGATGGGACTGAAAAACGCTTCGGCACAAAGCTGGACGTTTTTTGGTGGCGACGTGGTAAATGGTCAGTGGCAGCTTCGGTCTATTGCCAACTCGCCTGATAGTTCAGGACAAATGATCGATTTTGATCTCAATTCTTCTGATCGTCTGTTCTTTCCTGTTCCCGAGAATAAGTATCTTAGTACCTACGGTTTTTTTCATAGAGAAACTTTGGGTGAAGGTGAAATCGATATCTTTCGGCAAAATCTGCACGTGATAGAGAACCCAAGACAGAGTAATCGAAACACCGTCGATTGCCTAAGTTGCCATTCAGCTACCTCTATCAAGATGGATATCAACCAAGGCATTCCGAAATTTGTCGCAGGCAAAACCTTCGCGATGCCGGTGCGAACGAC
>SEDW01001344.1 GCA_004193325.1 Pseudomonadota bacterium
ATTGGGATCTGCTTCTTGGCGAAGAGCATATCCGTCACCATGCAGACTTTTTCGTTCGAGACTTTTTTCCAGCCTGATTGATTTTCAGTTGGGGCGGCAGCGCCCTGAAGTTGAGAGGCTGTGAAAGGGGCCAGGGCGAGGAAGAGGCTGATTGCGAGACGGCGTAGTTTCATGAATTTCCCTTTAGAATAAGGTATTGAAAATATTGATCTATAATGCGCTAAAAAAATCTAATCCCTGAGTATACGCACGCAGACATGAAAATGTGACAAGAGCCTTAGACAGGATCCTTTTTTTCTACCTGGGTCGTCGTTTGAGCTGGAGACTCAAGCTTCTTTCGCCTTGGTCGGCCATAGAAAAAAAGGAGATAGCCACTGATCACAAGTCCGACTGCAGACAGGGTAAGGATTTTGATCAATGGGTTGTTGAAGTTTTCCCGCTCCGAATAATCCATGATGTGCAGCATCCATAGAAAGTCATAGACGCGCCAGAGACTGTTCCGCTGGACGATGAGCTTGGCTGTCCAGGGGTCGACGTAGAGGCGCGTGCTGATCCAATCATCGAGCTGAATGCGATAGACGGGGACAGGGCCTTTGTACTCGCCGCCCTTGTCCTCAAGGAATTTAATGCCTTTGACCCCGGATTGCTTTTTGACCTGAGTCAGCGCCGTGGCGATTGCCTCTTCGTGGGATAGGATATCGAAGGCGGTGCCAGACACCGCCCCAAACATAGAGACCTTGTCGTCCTTCGATTCGAGTCGGTAGACATAGCCTTTGGGTGAGAGTTCAAGCTTTAGCGATTTCAATTTAAAGGAGAGGGGCAGAAGAAGTTTTCCGGGTGGATAGAGGTCCTCGATTGTAATGTCCTGCGGGAGAACCTCGACCTTGTTGCTATCGCCCTTCACGTCATCGATCGAAACCCAGGCAAAATAAAAGCCGCTTAAGACCCAGAGGGACATTTGAATTCCAACGATCACTCCGATCAAGCGGTGAGAACTACGGAGTTTGGCGCGCAGCTTCTTCGTCCA
>SEDW01001345.1 GCA_004193325.1 Pseudomonadota bacterium
TCGTTGGATCGAGTGAGACGGCCGATGGTGAGATTCATGCCTTTGTCTGGGAGAACGGCAGCATGAAAGATCTTGGTGCCGGGATGATTCGAAATCTGAACAGCAAAGGACTCTTTGCTGGAGAAAGTCCTCTGACTCCGACTCTCGCAGGTAGAGATAGAGGTGGAGACTATTCGAGCCAGGCTGTTCTATGGGCTGAGGGCGAGGATGTCTTAAGGCTCGAGATGCTGCCTCAAACCAAATACTCCTCGGCTTTTGCAGTCAACGATAGCGGAACAGTGATTGGCGTGACGGAACTGTTCAAGACGGATGAAGCGGAAAGTTCGGCTAGCGCAGCGGCCGGCAATTTTCATGCGACGGTTTGGGTTCCCTAAAGGAACTGAGTGGCTGGAGTGAGAGACTCAGTTGGCTTTCTGGGCAGCCTTGAGTCTCGCTCTTAGTTCGTCGTCCGCGGGTAACTTTTTCACAGCTTTAACAGCTGCACTAAAGTCGGAATCACGGAGAGAAAGAAGAGCTCTGTGTCTTAATGCACTGCGATGCAGTTTGCCCGGGTTATTGATAATATCGACAAGGATATCCTTCGCCTCTTTATCGTGGAAGCCGATCGCACCCAGATTTTCAACGGAAGAGGTCAATTCTTCGTTGATGCGAATAGATTTCGGACTCGGATCTTTCGACGACAGAATCGAACGCTCAGAATCGGCCAGAGGTGTTTCGCGGTAAGCAAGGTCCTTCCAGAAGGGGAGAAGATCATCGCTGTGCAGAGCGTCCGCGAGCTTGACGAGACGAGTGCGGCGCGGCAGATCTTTCGAACCGATACGGCGTAATTCATTTACAAAATACTTTGAAACCAGTTTGGGATCCTGCACTCTGAGATAGCGTGCGGTGCGAACCATGCAGCGCTCACATTTCAGGGGCGTGTTATCGAGACGTTCGCGAAAGCGATTTTCGTTGAATCGAGCGGCAGGCAGGAGAACGTCTTCTGAAGCAATGTTTTCGACAATCATAGTGTTAGATGGTGCTGC
>SEDW01000282.1 GCA_004193325.1 Pseudomonadota bacterium
GGGACAGTCATGATCTGGGATTATGGCTATTACACTGTCGATGACGCGGGCAAAGATGATGATCCCGAACAGTTGATGCTGGAAGGTATTGAGAAGGGCAAGCTGGCCTTCAGCTTTCACGGCAAAAAACTCCGAGGATCATTTGCACTGGTGAGGACCCGTCTCCAGGGTAAGAAAGCCCAATGGCTTCTTATCAAGCATAAAGATGAGGCGGCCGATCCCAATTATGATCCCGTTGCGGACGATGCGATTTCGGCCAAGTCTGAGAAGACCATGGCTGAAATCGAAAATGGCGACAGTCCTGTGCATTCCTCCAAAGACAAAGGGGTGACGAGTAAAAAAAAAGTCCAGCTTGAGCCCGAACTCCTAGCCAAACCCTCGAAACGGGAACGCTTTGGCAAGAGTACAAAGACGAAAACCTCTTCTGCCCTGATGCCGATGCTCATCCACACTTCGCCTGAGCTCCCTATGGGAAAGGAGTGGGTCTATGAACAAAAGCTCGATGGTGTGAGGCTCATCGCTTATGTCGATGAAAATAACGTGGCTCTCATATCGCGGCTCGGCAACGACAAGAGCAAACAGTTCCCGGAACTCGCTGAAGGCCTGAAAAAGATGGCCAAAGCGAGTGGAGGCTCACTCATACTCGATGGCGAAGTCGTCGCCGTCTCAAAGAAGAAGCCGCTGGGATTTCAGTATCTCCAAGGCCGCATTCATCTCGATGACAGTAAGGCTGTCGAAGCGGAAATCAAAGCCACTCCTGTGGAATTCTACGTCTTCGACCTCTTGCTTCTCGGGGAGGATTCCCTCATCGAAAATTCTCTCGAGGATCGCCGCAATCTGCTCGAACAGATCTTTAAAAAGCACACATTCCCACTCATCACTCTGACCCCAGTGAGTAAATCCGCCGCGATCATGAAGAAAAAGACGATTGAGGGCGAATGGGAAGGTTTGATTGCCAAAGATATTTCGAGCCATTACCTCCCGGGAACGAGGACCCGAAACTGGCTCAAATGGAAGTCGGTGAAACGGGAGGAACTCATCATCGGTGGCTGGACTGAGCCCAAGGGCGCCAGAACTTTAATCGGGAGTCTTCTCGTTGGATACTATGACGAAGACAGTCAGTTCCAATTCGCAGGTCACGTGGGCAGTGGGTTTAACAATAAAATTCTTAAAGAACTTCATAAAGCTCTGAAGGCGATTGAGGTCAAGAAAAGTCCTTTCCACAGAAAGCCGTCTACAAACGATGTGCCTCACTGGGTCGAGCCTCAGCTCGTGGCCGAAATCAAGTTTCAGGAATGGACCGATGATGGGGTCCTCAGGCATCCGAGCTTTCTCGGGATTCGTGACGAGGGGTCCTCAGGCATCCGAGCTTTCTCGGGATTCGTGACGACAAAGAAGCGGCCGATATAGTCAGGACTTCGTCCGAGCAGCCCGAGAGCGAGAGTGAGAGCGAAACGAAAGAGATTTCGGTCGAAGAAAAATCGAGCAAGGGGAAGAAAAAAAGTCCTGCTGGCAAAGCTCTGTCTAGCAAAACGATCATCAAACAGCTGCAGTCCATAAAAGAAGAGGGTGAGATCGAGTTTCCACAGGGCAGCTTACGCCTGACTCACTTAAATAAGGTCGTCTTTCCAAAAGACAAGATTACCAAACGCGATCTTCTCGAATATTACACGCTCATGGCCGATTATGTTTTGCCATGGATGAAGGATCGACCATTGGTTTTAAGGCGGTTCCCCGGCGGAATTGAAGCCAAGGATTTTTACCAACAAGCTCCTGATGATGGCGCGCCTGGACGGATTGCGAAGATTAAGGTCGAGGATGGGGCCACGCAGGATCGCTTCATCGGTGGCGATCTCCTGACTTTGCTCTATCTCGTACAAATGAGCTGCATTAGTTATGATCCCTGGCACTCTCGTGTGCAAAAGCTTTCCGAGCCAGATTACAGCATTATCGACCTTGATCCGGTGGCCGGCGCGAGCTTTGAAGCGGTGCGTTCTATCGCCCTTGCCGTGCTCGATCTCCTCGATGAGATGGGCCTGCATGGAGCGATGAAGACCAGTGGCGCCAGCGGAATTCACATTTATCTGCCGCTACCCAAGGGCACCTCACTCGAAGAATCCCGTTTACTTGCCGAGATCATCTGCACGCAGGTCGCTGATACTCATGAACTCGGAACCTTTGAGCGCTCGGTAAAAAAACGCAAAAAGGGAACGGTCTACCTCGACTCGCAGCAGAATTTTCTTAGTAAAAGTGTTGCGGGTGTCTGGGCCGTCCGGGCGAAGCCAGGGGCCACTGTATCGACGCCGATCACCCGAAAGGAACTGGAGGCTGGTGTGACGCCTCAGGACTTTACGATTGAGACAGTGATTCCGGAAGCCAAGAAGAGGGCGGCTCTCTGGGACAAGATCATGGCCAAGCCCAATGATCTTTCGGCAATCGGTAAGAAATCTAAGAAAAAGGGGAAGACTAAGGCTTAGGCTTAGGCTTAGGCCACGAGTTGAGTGGAATTGCCAGAGAGTTCCTCCAAACGGTTTTTGGCGATTTCGAATTCGTCCATAAGTAACTTCGGAAGATGTGAGATGGCATCGAGATCGGCAACGGTCTCGATGTTTTCAATTTGCTGACAGATATTGCGAATTGTTATCGCTCCAAGACTTGCGCTGGCGCTCTTAAGATTATGCGCACCAAACTTCAACGCTTTGATGTCTTTGTGTTGGAATGCCATATCGATCGAAACCAATTTGGGTGGCACAGATTCGATATACATTTGGAGAAGACTCCGAAATAGAAGTTCATCCCCGAGATTTCTCAGAGTCTTAAGGATATTAAGATCAAGTTTTTCGCCCCAGATGTCAGCCAGAGGCTCGGAAAGCCCGGATTTCACCTCGGCATTGAGGGTCAACCACTTCTTCATCGTGGCGATGAGTTCTCTCTGCGCGACGGGTTTTGCCAGATAGTCGTTCATGCCGGCATCGAGACATTTCTCCTTGTCGCCTTTGATGGCGCTTGCCGTGAGAGCAATGATCGGGATGTTCTGCTGACCGATAGTTGCATCCTCGCGAATGATGCGAGTCGCCTCATAGCCGTCCATCTCCGGCATCTGACAGTCCATAAGAATCAGATCGAATTGAATGTCGCGAAGAGTCTTCAAGACCTCAAGCCCATTGCCGACCGCAGTGGCCTTAAAGCCATTGTTCTGAAGCATCGATAGAACGACCTTTTGATTGATGGCGTTGTCTTCGGCGACAAGAATACGAACGTTGGCAGGCACGATGAATTGTGGGCTTTCCGCTGTGGCCGCACGCTCTTGACGAGCGACGCCATTTTCAAGCGGAAGTTTGAAGGAGAAGACGGACCCGACGCCGACCTTGCTCGTGACTTTAATTTCACCCTTCATCATCTCGACGAGGTGTTTTGAAATCGAAAGGCCTAGACCGGTTCCACCAAAGCGTCGGGAGGTCGATGCATCAGCTTGTGAAAAGGCCTTAAACAGGCGGCTGAGGGCGGCTTCTGAAATGCCGATACCGCTGTCTTTGACTTCGATCAGAAGAGCGTTGTCATCGTCACGGGTCAAGGTCAAAACCACTTCGCCTTTGGATGTAAACTTCAAGGCATTGCTCAGAAGGTTATTAAGCACCTGACGGATGCGGCCAGGATCACCTTTAAAGTATTGCTGGTCTGCAATGGTGTTGTTAATGCGGAAATTCACGGATTTGCGCATAGCGACGGGTGTAAAGGTCTTAGCCGTATCGTTGACGATCGTGCTCAGTTGGAAGTCTACCGTCTCAATATCGAGCTTACCGGCCTCGACCTTGGAAAAGTCGAGAATATCATTGATGATGATGAGCAAAGCTTCGGCCGAGGTTTGAACGGTCTGGGCAAAATCCTTTTGCATGGGAGTCAGGCCAGTTTCCAGCAGAAGCGTGGTCATGCCCACGATGCCGTTGATAGGAGTGCGAATCTCATGGCTCATGTTGGCGAGGAATTCGGACTTCATACGTGACGCTTCGATCGCCATTTGTTCGCGAACGACAAGGCCTGCTCGCTCTTCTTCGATGATGAAGCGTTCGGTGACGTTGATACAGAGACCGATCATCCCGTTGACGGTGGGCGAGAGGAAGAACTGCAGGCGTTGGCCTAACACTACAGTTTCAAGGTTTTTGATTTCACCTTTGAGCGATTCGTGCACGGCGGTGGTGAAGACTTCGTTGTCTTTGTAAACTTCGAAAATATTTCGGCCCACATTGGCATTGGGTTTGACACCGATCGATTCGAGGCCGCGTCCTTCGCTGTAATTTATAATGCCATTGTCATCGGTGGTAAAGATGATGATCGGAGCATTTTTTAGGATGGTCGAGAGGCGATTTTCCGCCAGGAGAAGGGCTTTTTCAGAGCGTTTTCTCTTGGTGATATCAAAGGTCAGACCGGTGATGCCGACGATTTCCTCTTTGGAATTGTGGAGCGGTGCGTAGTGCGCTTCGAACCATTCGTCGCCGGTGGCGATTTCGCGGATGACGGTTTCGCCGGCGATCGCGCAACGCAGGGCATCGGACAATTCCTTGTCGCCTTTGACGAGTTCGAAGATGGATTTACCAATGAGATTTTCTTTGCTGGATCCCGACTCGCGAAGATTATTGCCATCGACGTATGTGAAGATGCCGTTGATATCGATCGACCATAACATCAAATCGGTGTTGGCGATGATGGCTTTAAGCCGGTCCTGCGAAGACGCGAGTTCTTCGGTGCGTTGAGCAATACGAGCTTCGAGGTGTTCGTTCGCGGTGGCCGCCGCGGCTTCCGCAAGTTTCATCTCCGTGATGTCGCGGGCGATGCCGTAGGTGGTCGAACCGATCGGTATCGATTTCCAGGAGAGCCAGCGCCAAGAGCCATCTTTGCAACGATAGCGGTTCTGGAAAGACAGGATGGTGTTGCCTAGAACCTGATCCTCGAGCGCCTGCAGAGTCGCTGCGATATCGTCAGGATGGATGTAATAGGTTGCATGGTTCGCGCAGAATTCATCCGGGGTGTAGCCAAGGACCTCGTAAACGGCGGGGTTCACGACTTTAAAATTGCCAGCAGTATCAGCAATTGCCACCATATCGAGCGAGACTTGGAAGAATTGGTCCCTTTCCTGCATTATCTGATTGCGGAGAGTCACATCACGCATGATGCCGGCATAGTAGATATCACCGTCGGATCGCCAGTTCGAGAGACTCAGTTCGAGGGTAAATTCTTCACCGTTTTTCTTGAGGCCCTGGAGTTCAGTGGCTTTGCCCATGACTCTTGTCTCCCCGGTAGTCCGGTGGCGGTGCATGCCCTTGTTATGCAGATCCCGCATATTCTCAGGCATGATGGTGCTGAGAGGTTTGCCAAGCACCTCAGAAAGATCATAGCCGAACATTTGAAGCGCGCCTTGATTCCAATAAATCATTTCGCCTTGGCTGTTCGCGACGATGATTGCATCGGGGAAAGCTTCAACAACAGACTTGAATTTGGCCTCGGATATCGTGAGTTCGATTTTTTGTTCGGACACTCTTTGATTGAGGGCCTCGTTGGCTTTAGAAAGCTCGATTTGTGCCGCTTTCAGGCTTCTCGACTTTCTGATAGCGACGTTTGCCATCCATGCGGCAAAGGCCAGGAGCATAAATGCCAGGAGGAGCGTTGTTTCGATGACTACCGGACTGATTTCAAACAAGGTCTGAACTCCTAGAGCTAAGGGGGAAACACTGCGGGATTAGGCGCTATTTCCCCATTAGCTATTCGTCGGCCTTTTAAAAGATATGAGTTTTAAGTTTTAACCGATTGATAAGACGGATGTATTTCGTTTAAAGCCGGATCGAAAAAGAGCCTGGTGGCGATTTTTATAACACGAAATTTTCATTCATTTTGATTTCTATGAAAGAATAGCGAAATTCGGGCCTTATGGATCAAAGCTGGTGAAAGAATAGCCCGGGAATGAGTTAATCTGATGGGGTGGACGTTGAGTGGGGGAGGGCATCCGGGATGGAAAAGATCTTAACAATGCCTAAAGAGGGCGGCATCAAAGTTCCTCAGCAAAGGCTTATGGCAGTGAGTTCTGTACAAGAGATGCTCGAAAATCTACCAATACTGGCCGCCACGGCGTTACCGAGTGGTGTCCTGACTTTTGTGAATGATCTTGCCGTCAGGCAAAGTGGTCGGAGCAGAACTGAGCTGATTGGAGCGCAGATTTGGAAGATCTTTGACCTTAGCGACTCATCCATCGGTCGCTCGGAGTTTCAAGATTTCTTTGAAAAAGCCCTCTCGGGAGAGGTGACTCGCCTGGATATTCCCCTGACTCAAAGCGGTGGAGAGAGAAAGGAGACGGAGAAAAATGGTCCGACCTGGATCGATCTGATTCTCAGGCCCCTTCATGATGAAGCCGGTAACGTGAAGTGTATCCTGATCTCCGGAATGGATATCAGTGAAAGAAAACAGCAGGAAGCGCAGCAGCGTAACGCGATTCGGGAGAGTGAGCTTTATTTCCGAAGTCTCGCTGAAACCCTCCCGCAGATCATCTGGACGGCGAACCCCCAGGGCGAAATCAATTACACGAACAGCCAATGGCGGGAATATTCGAATTCAATTTACCCGTCCGACTGGATAAGTTTCACCCATCCAGAAGACCGGGAAAAAGGCCAGAAGGCCTGGGATGATTCTCTGAGCAGCGGCAGTGCCTTCGAAGTCGATTTGAGACTCAGGAATAAGACTGGGAGCTATCGATGGTTTCTCTTGAGAGCGGTTGCGACGCGCGACAAGCAAGGCAAGATACTAAATTGGTGCGGGTCCGCGACGGATATCGAAGAGAGAAAGATTCAAGCCAAGGAATTATCGGATGCCAAGCAGGAAGCTGAGCGGGCTAACGCGACGAAGAGTGCCTTTCTCGCCAATATGAGTCACGAGATTCGAACTCCGCTCGGAGCGATACTAGGCTTTACCGATCTCTTACGAGATCCCAATACAACTGACGAAGAACGCGCAGGCTATCTCGATATCATCAGTCGCAACGGCAAAGCCTTGACCCGAGTCATCGACGATATTCTTGATCTGTCGAAGGTCGAAGCCGGCCATATGGAGATCGAGCAAAAATCTTTTAGTCTGCCCGATCTTCTGAGCGAGATATCCAGTCTTTTTAGTGAAACGGTAAAAGCGAAACGCCTTTATCTCAGTCTGGCGGAACCGGGCTGGGTCTTGCCCTATCGAGGCGATTGGCGCAGGCAATGGGCGGAAATATTGCAATCTCGGAGTGTAAACTGCGCCGGGGCTGTACCTTTCAAATCACCATCGCAGTGGGGCATAACGAGCTCGAAAGTCGACTCTCAACCGGCAGCAGTCATGCGGTGCAAGAGGCAGCAGGAGTTTTGTCGGGGGCAAAGGTCCTGCTCGTCGAAGACGCTCTCGATAATCAAATTCTGATCAAAAGAATTTTGACCAAGAAAGGCGCGTCAGTTGACGTAGCGAATAATGGTCTGGAAGGGGTGGAAAAGGCCCTTGCCGGAAATTATTCCATAGTCCTCATGGATATTCAGATGCCGGTTATGGATGGTTATGAGGCCATTCGCAAACTAAGATCTCTCGGTTACCACGGCACCGTTTTTGCCCTGACAGCGCATGCAATGGCTGAAGAAAGGAAAAAAACCAAAGCTGCGGGTTATGACGGTCATCTCACCAAGCCACTCGATACCGATGCGTTGGTGAACACCATTCGCGATCATTCTCACTGAGTCAATTCGTTCCGAAAAGAGAGTCTTCTAGAGATTTCGGCGAGGATTTAGTAAGTTCGGGACTTCTCTACCTAGGCCTTAGACCCAGGTTTTTGATTGAGGTCCCGAGTGAGTATCAGGAAAAAAACGAGCGAACGCTGTCCCCACTGCCTGATGCGGCTTGAACTTTGCCTTTGCTCATCAATTCCACGAATCGATCTCGCGAGTCGGCTTATCGTTATCGGCACGAAGCGGGAACTCATCACGCCAACCAACACGGGGCGTCTCGCTACACAAGCTTTGTCCAACAGTGTTCTGCTCACGACTGGAGACCAGGATCGGGCCTTTGATATTCGGGATCATCTGATGCCGAATTGCAAAAGCATTGTTCTCTATCCGAGCGAAGAGGCAGACATTCTTGATGACAAGTATCGTCTCCGTTTGGAAGGTCCTGTGAATCTCATCGTTCCCGATGGCAACTGGCGACAGACCAGCAAAATGCGTCGACGTATTCCTCATCTCATCGATATGCCTGTCGTGAAAGTTCCGCTCGGTGAACTTACGCAGTATCGCGTTCGAAAAGAAAGCAAAGCCGAAGGTCTCGCGACAATCGAAGCGATCGCGCGTGCTCTAGGTGCTCTGGAAGGAGCGCATGTTCAAAAAGCGCTTGAGGATCTTATGGATGTCATGGTCTCTCGAACCATGGCGAGTCGAGGAATCAGCCAGGATTAATAGGAGTTCCGATGTCGAAGCCCAGGATTTTGGTGGCCGGACCGATGATGGCTTTTATTCTTGCCGAGCTGGATGAGAGATATTCTGTTCATCGGCTCTGGCTTGAAAGTGATCAAGCCAAGTTTCTCAAAGAAGAGGGCAAGAATTTCGAAGTCCTTGTCACCAATGCCAAGGCTGGTGCCTCCAAAGAACTCATGTCAGCTCTTCCCCTTCTCAAAGCGGTCATAGCGTTTGGTGTGGGTCTGGATCAAATTGATCTTGACCATGCACGGTCTCGCGGAATCATCGTCACGAATACCTCTCAGGTGCTCGACGATTGCGTGGCAGATACTGCCCTGGCTCTGCTCCTCGCTACCAGTCGGCGTATTGCGGAAGCCGATCGTTTCGTTCGCTCGGGGCGCTGGAGTAAGGAAACGTTTCCACTGGGGATGAAGTTTACTGGGAAAAAATGTGGAATCGCGGGGCTTGGCAATATTGGCAAAGCCATAGCCACACGTTTGGAAGGCTTTGGTGTGGAAGTGAGTTATTTCGGACGTCAGCGAAAAAAAGATCTTCCTTATAAATTTTATGACGACCTCTCTCTGCTAGCGGCGGATGTCGATTTTTTAGTGCTCGCACTCAACGGTGGCAAGGAGACTTTTCATATCGTCGATGCCAAGGTCCTAACTGCTCTTGGGCCGAAGGGCATTCTCATTAATATTGCACGGGGTTCGGTCGTGGATGAGGCGGCTCTCGTGAAAGCTTTACAAAACTCGGAGATACTCGGAGCCGGTCTTGACGTCTATGAGAATGAACCGCTACCAGCGAAAGCGCTAACGGAAATGCATCAGGTCGTGCTGCTGCCCCATATAGCGAGCGCCACGCGCGAGACGAGACAAGCCATGGGAGAAGTGGTTCTCGATAATCTGAGCGCTTTTTTTGCAGGATCGGTCTCCCGGCTTCGATCCGTCGTTCCATAAATATTCATAAATAAGCGGGAAAAATCACAGTTTGTTCTGCCGATAACTATCAAGCCCAGTTGAAATGCATTAAAATCGACGGATCCACCACGATGTTGCCCGATCTTAAGGCTGTGCATTTGCATTAAAGGCAGGACTTATGAGACTCACGAGTCGAAAAGCGTATCTCTTTGTATTGATTTGCTCCTTGGCGTCTTCTTGTAAAACGACCAACAGTTCGGGGCTCTCTTCGGAATCAACGGTGACGCGTGCAGCAGAAATTCACAAGTTCGTGACGAGCAAGCTAAGAGCGGCCTCGCCCTCGAGCGAAGGCAGTCTTTGGTTCGATACCTCCGCCAACTTCAGTGACGACTGGATCGTTCAGTCTCCCGATAATTATTGGGGCAAGACTGGAGCTTCGCTGCCTAAGAATCTTGATTGCAATGCAAAAGTCGACGAGGGTTGTGACCCACAATTTTCCCGTTTCGCCTGTACGGTGGACGCTGATTGCGCAGACTTGAACACGACGTGTCAGGACCTGCTCGCATCGGTGACCGTTAGCGGAGATTCCCCGAAGAAGATGTGTCTGGGCTCAGGGGATTCTTTGTTGAATCGCTTTTACACAGCGATGGTCGGCGCGAAGGTTCAACTCGATGTGACGTCGCTCTCCTATCACAACGGCCGTTTCTATCAGATGCTGGTGAACTCCCTTGCGTATCTGAGCCATCAACCTGAGGTCCCAAGCGTCCGCCTGCTCTTCTCGGGCTACGTGGCCGAGAAGCTGAATATCATCAATACAACGTCTAATGTCTTGAAGGCTCTGATGCGCGACGTCGCTGCACAGGGTGGTGATCTGAAACGTTTGCAGGTTGAGTTGGGCTGGTTATCGACTCTGGTGCAGCCGCTCTGGAACCATTCGAAAATCATCGTTGCCGATCAGGATCTGGTTCTCACCGGCGGTCACAATCCTTGGGATATCGACTATCTTCGTGATGCACCGATCTTTGACCTGTCGATGGAAGGTCGCGGCCCTCTGGGACTTGGAACGAGTCGTTTCGTCGATAAACTTTGGGAAAAGGCGAGTGATCGTTCGAGTTATTCTTACGCAAGTTCCAGTCCCACAACCATTGACCCTTTCGGTATCGAAAGCCAGGGACGCACAGCTCACATCGTTCACAAACCCATGACGAACACCAGCGTTGGCCAGAGTAAAGTCATTGGTATGGGACGATTGGGCTTCAATTACTTTCAAACGAATACCAGTGCCAATCCATCAGATGATGGACTCCGATTTCTGATCGACTCGGCCAAGACCTCGCTCTATATCGCGCAGCAGGATTATTTCTCCGGCCTTGCGACTCCTGAGTTTTTAGATTTTCTCCCGACCCGTTCCCCATCATGGGCTATCAATTCCCTTGTGGACGCTATCAAACGCGGCGTTAAAATTAGCTTTGTGAAATCAGATCAGCCAGGCCTCAAGGGCTACGGAATCATTCCAGCGGAACAAACGTACAGCAATCTTCTTAAGACTTTTGAAGCTAAGATCAGAGCAAGCGACATCAAAGATTTGAACGGCCGAACGGTTCGTCAGTATCTATGTGATCAAACCGAATTTCTCCCTTGGCGATTTCATGCAGGTGAGAAGAACTGGCCTGCGGATCGTAACGGCAATGCTTTGAGAATCGGCGCGCATCCAAAACTCATCATTGTCGATGAAGCAAGTTTTGCCATCGGATCGCAAAACCTCTATCCGGCAAACCTCCAGGAATTCACCCTGGTCGTCAATGATGCGAATGTCTAGACGACCTTAGGTTTCTTGTATAATGCCTACCGGCCCTAAATTTATGCCTTACCTTTCGCATGGCTCTCTCCACTCTGAGAATCCTCGAGTCGAGGGCTAATTTGGGGCAATAAATTATTTTTAGTAGATGCACGCGAAGAATTTTTAATACCCCAAACAGAGAGATTTCTACTCTATTCTTCAGCTTGCTTTTTGCGCCTTCGATACACATAGCAAATACTCTGCCTAAATTATAAAGCAGCTGCATGGCCCAATATTCTTGTAGAATACCCAGCAAATGTTTCGAACGGAATGATTCTAGCTTGAGCTTCTCTTTTTTAATTTTGAAACATTCTTCGATATCCCATCGGCACCAGTACATCGAGGAAAGAGTGTTCTTAGATACTTCTTCGTCCAAAAGTGTTGTTATTGCTATAAACCGAGATTGGCCAATATAGTATTTGATCGCTCTAACCGTGATGGGACGAAGTTTATAGCCTCTACGGAGAAGTTTTCTTTCGACATCAATTGATTGCGTCATCGTTATGATTTCATCTTCATTATCTGAATCGATAAATTCTTGTAGACCTTCAGGAGCGGATGATTCGGGCATTCGCATTAAAATCTTTACGCCCTCTGATTCAGCATCGTAGAGCAAATCAAACCCGGTAAAACCTCTGTCACAAATCATTAGGGAGTTGTCTGGAAGCCCTTTCATGAGCAGACTTGCACTTCCCCGCTCGTCAATATGTTGTGACAAGATCGAATCATAAATCATACCTTTTTGGAGATCAAACAGGACTGTGGCATGTGCTTGCGGAAATTCAGACTCGTCATCACCTGAATAATCGAAGCCATCTGCTTCGAGTTCTTTCGGAAGATTTATTCGAGTGCCATCAATTGCGAAGACGTTTAAGCCCAACCATTTCTGATTTTGAGGAACTTCATGGAACTTATAAACCCACTGAGAAACGTCTGAAAAGATCTCGAAAGGCATTCTACGCCTTGCTTTGGAATACGATGATGCAGAGAACTCAAGATCGGATGAGACGTTTGATTCAATCATGCGATCAAAAATCAAACGATAATTGGTGGAATCCCGGTCGAGGGTCTGAGTAAGAATTGCGGAAAACATTATCCCAGAGTCAAATTTTCTACGGCGAGTTACCCATAGTCGATCATAGACCGAACAAATTTTCTTTAGCTGAGGGCGAAATTCGGATATAAATTCATCAAGATTTTTCATCGCGTCTCCTGAAGTTAACGGTTTGTTATTGTTATTAACTTCAATACAGGAGGCGCGATTTTTTTCAATCAAAGCAAATACTAAGCAAAAAAGAACCCAGACTTTCGTCTGGGTTCTTCTATTCTGCTTTTCTTAAGGAAACGCCATTGATCAGCGTTTGCTGGTCTCTTCTTTTTTTGTGCAAACTTTTAGCGCCCAGTCGTCATCGTTTCGACACCCGAGCGATTGGTGAGGATAGCATCGACCCGGCGATCGAGCTGCAGACCAGCCTGGTTTCCAGCCGTGGCTGTAGCCATGGTCGCGCCATGCGAGTCGATGAGGATCTGATCCGCCATAACCCCTTTGCCACGAAGTTCCTGAGCGACACTTTCGGCTCTTTGTTCGGAGAGGCGGTTGTTGACGTTCATGCTCCCGGTGCGGTCGGCATAACCTACGAGAGTGACCTTCAGTTGAGGGTTACTCTTCAAAGTCATGGCAAGGGAATCAAGACTATCCTGAAATTTGGCAGTGACTCCGGCCTGGCTCGTCGCAAAGAAGGCCACCGGGGTTTTGATGTTGGCCTGAAATTGGGCATTCTGACTATCGGTGTTACGAACCTGCTCATCGAGACTCGCGACCCGGCTCTGCAAGGCACTCAGTTCGGCGGCAGATTTCTCGGCTTCATCTTTCAGCTCGATTTTTTGGTCCCAAGCTCCTACCTGAGCATGAAGATCGATGGCCTTTTCTGCTAGATTTTGAGCCATCGTAGCCCTTTCAGTTCCGGCCTGTCCGATCGCCTGTCGAGTCGGTTCGGGCGTGTCCTTATCCAAACTTTGATCGTAAAGGCTCAAGGCTTCTTTAAAATCGTCCTTGGCTCGTTCGACCGTAATGGGAAACCGTTTATCTGCTTTGGCATCGTCAGCTCGTTCGATAGCAGCCTGAGCGAGGTGATATTCTTTAGGAGCATTGTCGGGCACAGTTGAGCAAGCTGAGATCGTGACGAGCAAGCCGGCGAAGACCATTGGGGATAGAAAGCTCGGCATTGGAAAAGAAGTCGAAACTCGAGTTCTGTTGTTTGACAAACGCATAAGCACTCCTTCTAGAGTCCTGGGTGATGAACGGAGTCCTTGGGAGGACTCGCCGCCAAAACGTGCAGGCTTCGTGCCAGTAATGCTGTTATTTCGCGGAGATAAACTCTTTGAGCGAAAGAGCTACCGAACTGTACTTGCCAAAAGGTCTGTAGGGAAAGGCATTCAAATGAGTGCAGGCTGTATGAATTTCGTGACTGAAATGTCCAGTATCCCTTGCAACTCACGCTCGTAAGCTGTGGCACGCATTTCGCATTAGCTTATCCGTGGAGCAGTTAAGCACATCATTCATTTATCGAGGTATATCATGTTAAGTTGGGCAGTAACATTTTTCGTAATCGCTCTTATCGCTGCGTTTCTAGGCTTTGGTGGTATCGCTGGTAGTGCCGCTGGTATCGCACAAATCCTCTTTTGGGTTGGCCTTGTTCTCTTTATCGTTACCACAGTATTCCACCTCGGTGGCCGTGGACGCCGGATCTAAGTTAGCACTCTCTGTTTAGATTTGAGAGGAGGAAGCACATGAACACCGACGTAGTCCAAGGACGATGGAATGAGATTCGTGGCTCCGTAAAAGCTAACTGGAACAAGCTTACAGACGACGATCTCAACGAGATCGCTGGTCGTTTACATGAACTGGAAGGCCATCTCCAAAATCGCTATGGTTGGCCTCGTGCCGAAGCCCGTGATTCAGTGAGTATCTTTCTCCGTTCGATCAAACTCTAGACCAGATACCTATATTTATCGCAAAAAGTGCACCCCTGGACGGTGCACTTTTTTTATTGTCCGTTCAAAGCCAGATTTATTTGTCTGCAAATCCCCACTGAACAGAAGAGTGTATCGTTCACTGCAGTCTGATCCATACAGTGAGATGAGCGAAACTAAACTCAGCGAACGAAAGCCGTAAATATCGCGAATTTTATGTTTGGCACGAATTCTGCTTAAGAGACTACGAGCGGCGGCAACTGCCGAATTCACGAAGAGTTCACCGAGGAATATCAGATGAGTATAGCAAAGCCACTTCTTCTCAGCCTTATCTTCATAGCAGCGAATGCCAAGTCTGAAACTGTTAAAAACTCAGTGAACAGTGCTCTCGAGTCAGCCCAGACTAAATTATATGATTTAGTCGACAAAGATATGACCACAGTGAATTTTGCGAAGGGAGGCTCAGCTTTGTCTGAAGCTGAACTCCGCAATATCCGAGCGGTCTATAAGAGTGTGCTGGCCGATACACAGGTCTCTAGGGTAATCGTCGCAGCCTGGTCAGATCGTGAGGGCATCAAAAGCGGCGTTAAGCTTCCTCCTGCTCAAGTAAACCTCGCTCAGAAACGTGCGGAAGCCGTCAAACGCATACTCGCAGAAATGAGCGACAAGCCGATCGACTCTTACAACATGGCGGAAGATGCCAGTTGGATTGAGAAGACCTTTCGCACTAAAGACGCCAAGGTGAAAGAGGAGGTTAAATCTCCAGGCATCACCCCGGACGGCAACGTTCAGTCATTGGCAGCTAATCTTGAATCGAAAGGTGGCCCGGGAAAAACCGTGGTTATCGTCCAAAGAAACTGAGTTGATAGGATCTGTGGACCATAGACCACAGGTCTCATTATAGAGATGAATCTCACTATTTATCACACTAAGAGGTCCAACATGAAACTTGCAATCGCTTCTTCCATGATCGCTATCAGTCTCCTGAGCTTCGCTTGTAGCAAAGACGACGACAACGATGGTCAAACCATTGAAGAGATTCCTAACCAACTCGCAGGCACATACAAAACTGACTGTACTGCGAACGGTGTCCTTGAATTGAGTTCAAGCAACCGTACTATCGATTTCTCAAGCGTTGGCGACTTTGACAAACAAGAAGTTTACTATGCTGGCGATTCTTGTACAGACGCTCCTGCCCTGACCTACAAAGTCAAAGGCACAGTTCAGGCTAAAGGCTCTTTGCCAGAAAATGCTGAACTCGACATGTTGAACTTCTCTGTCAACACAGCAGTTATCACTCCAGGTACACAGGGTATCGTTGATACAATGAACACCCTCAAATTCTGTGGAAAAACAGACTGGGCTGTCGGCGCTGAATCCAACATCGAAAGCCTCGATTGCTCTGGTTTCACAATCAAAAAAGGTGACGTTATTTCTGACGTTTATGACGACAAAGACGGCACTCTTTACTTCGGTAAAACATTCGCTCTTCTCTTGAACCAGACTGGCGACCGCCCAACTGAAGTTGATCTCGACACTCCTTACCACAAACAATAAGTTCTAGTTTTGGGCTGATAATCAGCTCAAAAAAGGCCCCACTGGCAAATGCCAGTGGGGCCTCTGTTTTATCACTTAAAGATCCTTGATCTCAAATTTGTAGTTCTCTTTTTTAAGAGGGTTATGCATGTCCCACTCCGTTTCCTTGTCACTTTTCATGGCAACAAAGGCGAGGCTTACATCGAA